>NZ_JBEZBT010000002.1:183325-276132 GCF_040647235.1 Streptomyces sp. NPDC042638 | reverse complement strand
ACCGGAGACCGGCCCCCGTCCCGGCCCGAGTCGCCACCCGACCGCAAGCCCCCCGGCTCGGGCCCCCGGCCGAAAGCCACCCCGCCCGGACCGATGCCACCGCCCGGCAGGAACCGGCAGTCCGGCCCCCCGTCCCGGCCCGTGCCGCCGCCCGGCCGAAGGCCCCCGGGGGCCTCCAGCACCGCCCGCCCGGTTCCGGCGGGGTGCCGCCGTGGTCGTCACCGTCGGGGAAGTGGGCTGGTCGCCGGTGGCGGGTGGGGGCCGGGGTCAGTGCTTTCGGCGGCGGGCCAGGGTCAGCGCTCCCCCGCCGAACAGCAGCAGCGCCAGCGCGCCGCCCGCGATGTACGGGGTCGCCGAGCTGCCGCCGGTCTCCGCGAGGTCGGCCTGGGCCGGGGCGCCCTGCGGGCGGACGTCGGCGGCCGGGTCGTGGCTCGGCACCGGCTTGCGGGTGGGCGGGGCGGGCGGGGACTCGCAGGTGGCCTTGGCCAGGGTGGCCGTGCCCTCGACGTCGGCGACGTTGAGCTTCAACGGGTTGACGGAGACCTTGAGTTCCAGGGCGGTCGCGGCGGCCGTACGGGTCGTGGTGGTGCGCCGGGAGAGGTCGAGGCGGACCTCACCGACGCCGGGCACCTTCACCTCGGTCGTACCACCGGCGGTCAGCGTGACGCGTCGGCCGAGGACGGTGACCGCGCCGAGGACGTTCGCCGAGGCGGCCGGTGCCTTGCCGGCCTCACAGGTGGCCCTGGCGGTGACCGTGTCGGCCTGGATCAGGGAGAGCAGGGGCAGGCCGGGGACGTGCAGCCTGGCGCCCACGACCCGGACCGAGCCCTCGGCGCGCTCCTTCGTCACCGTGGCCCTGGCCGAGGCGACGTCCGCGCCGAGCATGGTGAACGGTTCACCGCCGTTCACGCCGTCGAGCCGGGCGGAGAGCGCGGTCCTGTCGGCGCTCCGCGGTGCCTGGACCTCGTTGAGGGAGACCGCGAGCGGGACGTTCACGGTCTTGTCGAGCAGGGACACGTCGAGTGCGGTGCGCAGGACGACGGCGGAGGCGCGGCCGTGGCCGGTGGTCGCGTGCGCCGCGCCCGCGCCCAGGACCGCGGGCGCCGCCGTGAGGGCGGTGACCGTGGCGAGCGCGGCGAGGCGGCGTGCGGGCATGCGGAAATCGTTGCTGTTCAAGGCGGTGGGACCCCCAGACGGGACATGCTTGGGACACGTCAACCTTGTACGCACTGTGGGTGAACGGTCAGCGATCCTGGGTCACTTCACTCGAACGTGGATTTCCCGCAAGCCGATTCGAATCACCGGCACGTCTACTCGACGACGTGCCCGCTCAGCACCACCCGTCGCGGCGCCGCCAGCACCCGTACGTCCGCCCGGGGATCGGCCTCGTACACCACCAGGTCGGCGGGCGCGCCCTCCTCCAGGCCGGGGCGGCCGAGCCAGGCGCGGGCGCCCCAGCTCGTCGCCGAGAGCGCCTCGACGGGCGGGATGCCGGCCGTGACCAGTTCGGCGACCTCCGCCGCGACCAGTCCGTGCGCGAGCGAGCCGCCGGCGTCGGTGCCGACGTAGACGGGGATACCGGCGTCGTAGGCGCCGCGCACGGTGTCGTAGCGCCGCTCGTGCAGTCGGCGCATATGGGCGGACCAGCGCGGGAACCTCTTGTCGCCGCCCTCGGCGAGCCTGGGGAAGGTGGCGATGTTGACGAGGGTGGGGACGATCGCCACGCCCCGCTCGGCGAACAGCGGGATCAGGTCCTCGGTGAGGCCCGTGGCGTGCTCGATGCAGTCGATGCCCGCCTCGACCAGGTCGCGCAGGGAGTTCTCGGCGAAGCAGTGGGCGGTGACCCGGGCACCCAGCCGGTGGGCCTCGGCGATGGCGGCCCGGACCGCCTCGCGGGGCCAGCAGGGGGCGAGGTCGCCGAGGTCGCGGTCGATCCAGTCGCCGACCAGCTTGACCCAGCCGTCGCCGCGCCGGGCTTCCTGGGCGACGTATGCCACCAGGTCGTCCGGTTCGATCTCCCAGGCGTAGTTGCGGATGTAGCGGCGGGTGCGGGCGATGTGCCGGCCGGCTCGGATGATCTTCGGCAGGTCGTCCCGGCCGTCGATCCAGCGGGTGTCGGAGGGGGAGCCGGCGTCGCGGATCAGCAGGGTGCCCGCCTCCCGGTCGGTGAGCGCCTGCTTCTCCGCGGTGGCCGCGTCGACCGGGCCGTGCGCGTCGAGGCCCACGTGGCAGTGCGCGTCGACCAGGCCGGGCAGCGCCCAGCCCTCGACGGTCCGGACGTCCCCGGCCCCGGCGGGGCGGTCGTAGGAGATCCGGCCCCCGACCACCCACAGCTCGTCACGGACGTCGTCCGGTCCCGCCAGGACCCGGCCCTTCACGTGCAGCACCGCGCCATCGCTCATGCACGGCACCCTAACGACCTACGGTTCGGACTTCCCCACCTGGTCCGGGGCTCCCTCCTCCACCTCGGCCATCGCCGGGTCGAGCAGGCGGGAGAGGAAGTGCCGGGTGCGCTCGTGCTGCGGATCACCGATGACCCGGCCGGGGCTGCCGTCCTCGACGATCACGCCGCCGTCCATGAAGACGACCCGGTCGGCCACCTCGCGGGCGAAGGACATCTCGTGGGTGACGACCATCATCGTCATGCCCTCCCGGGCGAGCATGCGCATGACGGCGAGGACGTCGCCGACCAGCTCCGGGTCGAGGGCGGAGGTGGGCTCGTCGAACAGCATCACCTCGGGGCCCATGGCGAGCGCGCGGGCGATGGCCACGCGCTGCTGCTGACCGCCGGAGAGGGAGGACGGGTAGGCGTCCGCCTTCTCCGACAGGCCGACCCGGGCCAGGTTCTCGGCGGCGATCCGCGCGGCCGTCGCCTTGTCCCGCCCGAGGACCCGGCGCTGCGGGAGCGCGAGGTTCTCGGTGACGTTCAGGTGCGGGAAGAGGTTGAACTGCTGGAAGACCATGCCGATCCGGCGGCGTACGGCGTCGATGTCGACGTCGGGGTCGGTCACCTCGGTGCCGCCGACGAAGACCTGGCCCTTGGTGGGCTCCTCCAGCAGGTTGACGCAGCGCAGCAGCGTCGACTTGCCGGAGCCGGAGGGGCCGATGACGCAGACGACCTCGCCCTGGCCGATCTCCAGGTCGATGCCGCGCAGCACCTCGTTGTCGCCGAAGGACTTGTGCAGTCCGCGTACCTCGATCTCCGGACGGCTCATCGGATCGCCTCCTGGGCCTTGGCTTCCATGCGGCGGACGACGAAGCTGAGCGGGATGGTGACCAGCAGGTAGCACAGGCCCGCGACCAGGATCGGCGTGGAGTTGGCGGTCGTACTGGCGAGGTCCCGGCCGAACTTGGACAGTTCCCGCTCCTCCAGGGTGACGCCGAGGAACAGCACGAGGGAGGAGTCCTTGAAGAGCAGGACGAGTTCGTTGGTGAGCGGCGGCAGGATGATCCGGAAGGCCTGCGGGATGATGATCGAGATCATGGCCTTGGCCGGTGAGAAGCCGAGCGAGCGGGCCGCCTCCAGCTGTCCCTTGGGCACGGCCTGGATGCCGGCGCGGATGGTCTCCGCCATGTAGGCGGCCGAGACCAGGCCGAGCGCGATGGCGACCTTGCCGTAGGTGCCGCCCGGGATCTCCGTGCCGGGGAAGGCGAGCGGGACGGCCACGCCGACGAAGATGAAGATCAGCAGGGCGGGCAGGCCGCGGAAGATCTCGATGTAGACGCCGGCCAGCCAGCGGTACGGGCCCAC
This sequence comes from Streptomyces sp. NPDC042638, assembly GCF_040647235.1. Taxonomy (NCBI): domain Bacteria; kingdom Bacillati; phylum Actinomycetota; class Actinomycetes; order Kitasatosporales; family Streptomycetaceae; genus Streptomyces; species Streptomyces sp. NPDC042638. The sequence goes on along the minus strand of NZ_JBEZBT010000002.1, from coordinate 272,381 downwards.
GGAGGACAGCCGCATCAGCGCGATGACCATGCCGAGGACGAGCCCGACGACGAAGCCGGACAGCGTGTAGAGCACGGTGTTCTTCAGCGCCAGGGTGATGACGTCCGGGAACATCTGCTTCGCGATGTCGGCCTGGGCGAACTGGTTCTGCAGCCGCCCCCAGTCCGCCGTGACCGCGAAGGCGATCACGGCGGCGGCGAAGACGGCGTACTGCACACCCTGTGACAGGCGGCGCTTCTGGCGCCGGGTCAGCCCCTTTTTCTTCGGCTGGAGTGTGGTGTCCGTACCGGTCATGAGGCGGCGGGAGAGGCCACGGAGGCGTTGTACGGGCCGATCCACTTCTCGTAGATCTTCTTGTAGGTGCCGTCGGCCTTGGCGTCCTTGAGAGCCTTGTTGATGGCGTCGAGCAGCGCCTTGTTGCCCTTCTTCACGGTGAAGCCGTACTGCTCACCGGTCTTGAGGTTGTCGACGATCTTGAACTTGTCCGCGTTGGCCTTGTCCTTCAGCCAGCCCTGGACGACCGGGTAGTCGATCACGACGGCCTGGACCTGGCCGGTGCGCAGACCGTTGAGGACCGCGTCGGAGGACTCGAAGGAGATGGGGTCGTAGCCCTTGCCCCGGACGTAGTCCTCGCCGGTGGTCTGCGCCTGGGCGCCGAGCTTCTTGCCCTTGGCCTTGACGTCGGCGAGCGAGTTGACGCCGCTCTTCTTGTCGACGAGGACGGCCTGGGTGGCCTCGAAGTACGGGTCGGAGAAGTCGACGTTCTTCGCGCGCTCCGGCGTGATGGTCATGCCGGCGGCGGCCAGGTCGCACTGCCCGGAGTTCAGGAAGGCGCCGGTCTTGAAGTTCTCGAAGGGCGTGTCGAGGATCTGCTGCTTGACGCCGAGGTTCTTGGCGACGAGGTCGATCAGGGAGACGTCGAAGCCCTGCACCTTGCCGTCGACGTCCGACTGGAACGGCGGGTACGGCAGGTGGGTGCAGGTGGTCAGCTGACCGCCCTTGGCGAGGTGGACCCCCTTGACGGTGGTCTTGCCGCTCCCCGAGTCGCTGGAGGAGCAGCCGGCCACGCCGAGCGCGAGTGCGGCGGTCGCGGTGGTGGCGGCCAGAAGGCGGGTCCGGCGCCCTACGAGCGTTTTCATGGGGAGATCTCCTGTGGGGGAACTGTGGCTTCCGATTATAAGGAAGGGTTTGAGTCTCTCAAATCAAACCCATGGTTACGAAGCCTTTCGACCTAAGATCGGTGGAGTCGATCCCCCAAGAGCGAAGAGAGCACCGCCGTGACCCACCCCTTCCTCGATCTGCCCCCGCTGAGTGCCGAGCGCTTCGCCGCCATCGAGGACGCCGTGGCCCGGCTGCTGGACACCCGGCAGGACGTCCTGATCACCCAGGGCGAGGCGCTGCTGCCTCTGGAGGGCGCGATCCGCGCGGCGGCCGGCCCGGGCACGGTGGCCCTGAACGTGATCACGGGACCGTACGGCCGGACCTTCGGTGACTGGCTGCGCGACGCCGGCGCCACCGTGCACGACCTCGCCGTCCCCTTCCACACGGCGGTGACGGCCAGGCAGATCCGGGAGGCGTTCGCCGAGCACCCGGAGATCGGCTTCGTGTCGCTGGTGCACGCGGAGGCGGCGACGGGCAACACCAACCCGGTCGCGGAGATCGGCGAGGCGGTCCGGGAGCAGGGCGCCCTCTTCTACCTGGACGCGGTGGCCTCCGTGGGCGCGGAGCCGGTGCTGCCGGACGCGTGGGGCGTGGACCTGTGCGTGATCGGAGCGCAGAAGGCGATGGGCGGCCCGGCGGGCGTGTCGGCGATCTCGGTGAGCGAGCGGGCGTGGGCCCGTATGGCCGCCAACCCCCGCGCACCGCGTCGCTCCTACCTCTCCCTGCTGGACTGGAAGGAGCGCTGGACCGACGCCGGCCGCAGGGCACTGCCGCACGCTCCGGCCCAGCTGGAGATGCTGGCACTGGAGGCCTGCCTGGAGCGGATCGAGTCGGCCGGCCTGGAGACGGTGATGGCCCGGCACCGGCGCGCCGCGCTGGCGTCGCGGGCCGGGGCGGTGGCGCTGGGCGGGGGCCTGGCGCCGTACGTGCACGAGGAGAGGGACGCGGCGCCGGTCGCCACGACGCTGCGGGTGCCGCCCGGCGTGGTGGCTTCGGAGCTGGTGGCGCGGGCGCTGGAGAGCGACCCGGCACTGCCGCTGGCGGCCGGTGGCGGCGCCCTGGCCAAGGAGATGATCCGGGTCAACCACTACGGGCCCGACGCGACGCCGGGCGCGGTGCAGGGCTGCCTCGCCGCCCTGGGCGCGGCTCTCGCGGAGCAGGGACTGACGGTGGATCCGATCGCGGCCCGCCAGGCCGTGGAGAACGCCTGGCGTTAGGCGCCGGCGGTGATTCCCGGGGGGTCCGCCCCCGGACTCCCGCCCGCGTTCAGAATTACCGAACGCCGAATTCAATTTATTTTCACAATCCCCGCCAATTCCCCCGACGATAGCTTCCCACCATCTTCTGCCCGCTTTTTGCAGAGCTAAACAGGGAAGTTTGCCGGACGGTTTGCCGCGCTTTCCGGGCTGTGACACGTTCCACAGCGAGGGTTTTTTGTACCGATTTGACGTAGGACTATTCGGACATTCCACCTAGGCTCCGGAGAGCCCCCGTCGTAGCTCCCGTGCATTTTCGAATTCGCCTCGCTAAATTCGTGCCGCATGACTGCCGCACCCGCAGACCTGCTCATCGAAGAACCGGCGACGGCCGACGGAGCCGCGCTCTGGCGTATCGCCAAGGACTCGAAAACCCTCGATCTGAACTCTTCCTACAGCTATCTGCTGTGGTGCCGGGACTTCTCCGGCACGTCGGTGGTGGCGCGCGGAGCGGACGGGGAGCCGGTCGGTTTCGTCACCGGGTACCTGCGGCCGGACCGCCCCCGCACCCTGCTCGTCTGGCAGGTGGCCGTCGACGCCGGGCACCGCGGTCTCGGCATCGCCGCGTCGCTGCTCGACAGCCTGGCCGCACGGCTCGTCACCGAGCGAGGCATCACCGAACTCGAGACCACCATCACCCCCGGCAACACCGCCTCCGAGCGTCTGTTCACCTCGTTCGCCGAGCGGCACGGCGCACGGGTCAGCCGTGAGGTGCTGTTCCCGGCCGACCTGTTCCCGGGCGCCCCGCACGACCCCGAAGTCCTGTACCGCATAGGCCCGCTGACCGAGACCACCGCCCTCTGAGGAGCGATTCACCGTGACCATCACCCAGCCCGACCTCAGCGTGTTCGAAACCCTCGAGTCCGAGGTACGCAGCTACTGCCGCGGCTGGCCCACCGTCTTCGACCGGGCCCAGGGCAGCCGGATGTACGACGAGGACGGCCATGCGTACCTGGACTTCTTCGCCGGTGCCGGATCGCTCAACTACGGGCACAACAACCCGGTCCTGAAACGGGCGTTGATCGACTATCTGGAACGGGACGGGGTCACGCACGGCCTGGACATGTCGACCACGGCCAAGCGGACCTTCCTGCAGAGCTTCCAGGACCTGGTGCTGCGCCCGCGTGACCTGCCCTACAAGGTCATGTTCCCGGGGCCGACAGGCACCAACGCGGTGGAGTCCGCGCTGAAGCTGGCGCGGAAGGTGAAGGGGCGCGAGTCGATCGTGTCGTTCACCAACGCCTTCCACGGCATGTCGCTGGGTTCGCTCGCCGTGACCGGCAACGCCTTCAAGCGGGCCGGCGCCGGCATCCCGCTGGTGCACGGCACGCCGATGCCGTTCGACAACTACTTCGACGGCCAGGTGCCCGACTTCCTGTGGTTCGAGCGGCTGCTGGAGGACCAGGGCTCCGGCCTGAACAGGCCCGCCGCGGTGATCGTGGAGACCGTGCAGGGCGAGGGCGGCATCAACGTCGCCCGGCCCGAATGGCTGCGCGCCCTCGCGGAGCTGTGCGAGCGGCAGGACATGCTCCTGATCGTCGACGACATCCAGATGGGCTGCGGCCGTACCGGCGCCTTCTTCTCCTTCGAGGAGGCCGGCATCACCCCCGACATCGTCACCGTGTCGAAGTCGATCAGCGGGTACGGACTGCCGATGTCGCTGTGCCTGTTCAAGCCCGAGCTGGACGTGTGGGAGCCGGGTGAGCACAACGGCACCTTCCGCGGCAACAACCCCGCCTTCGTCACCGCCACCGCCGCCCTGGAGACCTACTGGACCGACGGGTCCGCGATGGAGAAGCAGACCCGCACCCGCGGCGAGCAGGTCGAGCAGGCACTGATCTCCCTCACCGAGGAGAACCTCGCCGACGTGAAGGAGTACCGCGGACGCGGGCTCGTGTGGGGCCTGGAGTTCCACGACAAGGAGCGCGCCTCGCGGGTCGCCCGGCGCGCCTTCGAACTCGGGCTGCTCATCGAGACGTCCGGCCCGGAGAGCGAGGTCGTCAAGCTGCTCCCCGCCCTCACCATCACGCCCGAGGAGCTGGACGAGGGTCTCAGCATCCTCTCCCGCGCCGTCCGCGAAACCGTCTGAACCGCTCCGTACCGCGGGTCCGCAGAGCAGGTCCGCAGAGCAAGTCTGCAGCGCAGGTCCGCGGAGCAAGTCCGTACAGCAAGGAGGAGACACAGCACCGTGATCGTCCGATCGTTCAAGGACATCGAAGGCACCGACCGGCACGTCCGGGCGAAGTCCGGCACCTGGGAGAGCAAGCGCATCGTCCTCGCCAAGGAGCGCGTCGGCTTCTCCCTGCACGAGACCATCCTGTACGCCGGCACCGAGACGTCGATGTGGTACGCCAACCACATCGAGGCGGTCGTCTGCACCAGGGGTGAGGCCGAACTCACCGACCACGAGACCGGGAAGACGTACACCGTCACCCCCGGCACCATGTACCTCCTCGACGGGCACGAGCGGCACACGCTGCGCGTCAAGGAGGACTTCCACTGCATCTGCGTGTTCAACCCGCCGGTCACCGGACGGGAGGACCACGACGAGAACGGCGTCTACCCGCTGCTCACCGAGCCCGAGGAGGTGTGAGACACGATGGCCACCGCCACCGTCACCGATCTGTACCCCACCCGCGGCACCACCGAGGTGACCGTCCCCCGCAAGGACCCGGTCATCTGGGGCTCCCCGGACACCCCGGGCCCGATCCCGACGGCCGACCTCCAGGCGTACGAGCGGGACGGCTTCCTCGCCGTCGACCAGCTGATCACCCCGGACGAGGTCGAGGTGTACCGGCGTGAGCTGGACCGGCTCGTCACCGACCCCGCGATCCGCGCCGACGAGCGCTCCATCGTGGAGCCGAAGTCGAAGGAGATCCGCTCGGTCTTCGAGGTGCACCGGATCAGCCAGCTGTTCGCGGACCTCGTGCGCGACGAGCGCGTGGTCGGCCGCGCCCGGCAGATCCTCGGCTCGGACGTGTACGTCCACCAGTCCCGGATCAACGTCAAGCCGGGCTTCGGCGCCAGCGGCTTCTACTGGCACTCGGACTTCGAGACCTGGCACGCCGAGGACGGCCTGCCGAACATGCGCACGGTGTCCGTCTCGATCGCGCTGACCGAGAACCTCGACACTAACGGCGGGCTCATGATCATGCCCGGCTCGCACCGGACGTTCCTCGGCTGCGCCGGGGAGACGCCGAAGGACAACTACAAGAAGTCCCTGCAGATGCAGGACGCGGGCACGCCGTCGGACGAGGCGCTGACCGCGCTGGCGGGCGAGCACGGCATCCGGCTGTTCACCGGCAGCGCCGGCTCGGCCACCTGGTTCGACTGCAACTGCATGCACGGCTCCGGTGACAACATCACGCCGTTCCCCCGCAGCAACGTCTTCATCGTGTTCAACAGCGTGGAGAACACGGCGGTGGACCCGTTCGCGGCGCCGGTGCGCCGGCCGGACTTCATCGGGGCGAGGGACTTCACTCCCGTGCGATGACCCGATGACGACGTCAGGGACTTCACCCCGGTACCCCGGTGAAGTGTCCCTGTGAGCCACCGGGCCGGGGCCTCCTCGTGTGGGACGGGAGGCCCCGGCCCGGTCGTGTCAGGCCAGGGCTGCCAGCAGCCGGTCCACGTCCGCGTCCGTGTTGTAGAGGTGGAAGGCCGCGCGCAGGTTGCCCGCGCGGTCGGAGACCTCGATGCCGGCCTCGCTCAGCTTCCCCTGCCGGGAGCCGAGCCCGGGGGCCGAGACGATCGCCGAGCCGGGGGCGGCCACCGGCTCGTGGCCGAGGTCCGCGAGTCCCGCGCGGAACCGGTCGGCGAGGGCGACGTCGTGGGCGTGGATCGCCGGCACGCCGAGTTCCTCGACGAGTTCGAGGGACCGGCGCAGGCCGGCGAAGGTGAACAGGGCGTGGGTGAGGTCGAACCGCCTCGCGGAGTGGGCCAGTTCGGCCACCGGGCCGTAGCAGCTGTCCCACGGCCGCTCGGCCGCCACCCAGCCCGCGAGCACCGGGGACAGTCCGCCGAAGTCCTCGGGAACGGTGAGGAACGCCGCGCCGTGCGGGCCCAGCAGCCACTTGAAGGAGACGCTCGCTGTGAAGTCGTAGGCGCCGGCGTCCATCGGGAGCCAGCCTGCGGCCTGGGAGAAGTCGACGTAGGTGCGGGCGCCGTGGGCGCGGGCCGCCTCGCGCAGGGCGGGCAGGTCGGCGATCCGGCCATCGGCGGACTGCGCGGCGCTGACCGCGACGAGCGCGGTGCCCGGCCGGACGGACTCGGCGATCCGCTCCAGCGGTACCGTGCGGACCTTGAGGTCGCCGCGGACGTGGAAGGGGTTGGACACGGAGGTGAAGTCGTCCTCGGCGGTGAGGACTTCGGCGCCCGCGGGCAGCGAGGCCGCGATCACGCCGGTGTGCGCGGCGACCGAGGCACCCGCGGCGACCCGGGTGGCCGGGACACCGGCGAGCCGGGCGAACGCGGCCCGGCTCGCCTCGACGTCCTCGTAGAGCGGGGTCAGCGGCCGGCCCTCGGCCCGCAGCAGGGCCGCCTCCTGGAGGGCGGTGACGGTGCGGGCCGGCAGCAGACCGTTGCTCGCGGTGTTGAGGTAGGTGCTCTTCGGCCGGAACTCGGCGCGGACGAGGCTGTCGAACGTCTCCCTGGTCTCCATGGGACCACTCTGCGTCCCGGGGAACTGCCCGTCCATCGCGATTTTTTACGTGGTGCGTCTTAGCAACACTTATACGACCCCGCCGACCTGCACTTTCATCCGTGCTGCGGGACCGCGCAGCCGTCCGGGCCGCAGGCGCCGGCGTCACCCTGGTCGACCAGCCGCAACGGGGAGCGCTCGCCCCAGGCCTGGGTCAGCGCCTGGCTGAAGACCTCGGCGGGCTGGGCCCCGGAGACGCCGTAGGTGCGGTCGAGGACGAAGAACGGGACGCCGTTCGCGCCGAGCTGGGCGGCCTCCCGCTCGTCGGCGCGGACCGCGTCGGCGTAGGCCTGCGGATCGGCGAGCACCATGCGGACGGCCCCGGCGTCCAGACCGGCCTCGACGGCCAGCTCCACCAGGCGTTCGTCGCCCTCGGTGAAGACGGAACGCTCCTCGGCGAAGTTGGCCCGGTAGAAGATCTGGATCAGTTCGTCCTGCCTGCCGTGCTCCTTGGCGAGGTGCAGCAGGCGGTGCATGTCGAAGGTGTTGCCGTGGTCGCGGTCCCGGGTGCGGTAGTCCAGGCCCTCGGCGGCGGCCTGGGCGCCCAGGTTGTCCTCACCGGCCTGGGCCTGCGCCTCGCTCATGCCATACTTCCCGGTCAGCATGGTGATCACCGGCTGGGCGTCGCCCTTGGCACGGTCCGGGTCCAGCTCGAAGGAGCGGTGCACCACCTCGACCTCGTCGCGGTGCGGGAAGGCCGCGAGCGCCTTCTCGAAGCGGGCCTTGCCCACGTAGCACCAGGGGCAGGCGATGTCGCTCCAGATCTCGACGCGCATGTCTTCGGCTCTTCTCCAGGTCGTACGGGCGCGGGGGATCTCCCCGGCCGGTACATGAACGTTCAAGCAGGGTGTTTCATTCCCGCGGCGGCACGGCGAAGGTCAGGAAGAGGTGGTGGTCACCCTCGGCGGGCGGGTTCCCGGGATCCGGGACCCAGCCCTGCCGGGCGTAGAAGGACTGGGCGCGCCGGTTGTCCACGTGCACGTCGAGGACGGCCGTGCGCCTGCCGTCCGCCCGCCACTCCTCCACGCAGGCCGAGTGCAGGGCCGTACCGATGCCGGCGCGCCAGTGGCCGGGGTCGACGTGGAACTGGAACAGCTTGACCTGGTCGGCGGGTGCGCCGTCGGGGGTGCGGAAGGAGGCGACGGCGACGATCCGGTCATGCTCGACGGCGCACAACACCCGCCCGTCGGTGCGCTCGATGGATCCGCGCCAGGCTTCCGCCCAGTCGACGTCGCCCTGCGGGACGCCGTCCGGGTAGTACGTCGACCGGGCCCGGAAGTGCAGATCGGCGATGGTCCCGGTTTCGGCGGGGCGGGCGGGGCGGATCACGAGGGCGCGGGGCAGGCGGTCACTGATCATGCAGTGGAGGACGTGAGGGCCGCGGCGCCGGTTGCGTGCCTGCTGAACCGGGCGCGGCAGGCGCTCGGGGTGAGGCCGGTGCGGCGGACCAGGTGGGCGCGCAGTGAGCCGGCGGTGCCGAGACCGCAGGCGGCGGCCACCTGGTCCGTGGACCGGCGGCAGCGGGGCCTCGGTGAACCGGGTCCGGCACCCGCGGGTGGCGCTTGCGCGTCTCGTCGGCGTGCGCCCAGGAGGTCGTGGCCTTGCGGCCGTGGAGCGGGCGACAGTGCGGGACGTACCAGGTCGAGGCCGCCGGTCGTCGGCAACGGGCCCGGCTCGGCGGTGCGGACGGTCACGTCGTGGCCCGGGCCGCCGGCGGTCGCCGGCGGTTTCGAGGCCGGAGGCGGCTCAGCCTGCTGATCAGCGCGGCCCCGCTGGCCCCGACGTCCGACCTCAGCTGCCGTCTCGCAGGTCGCTCGGCCAGGTGTCCCTGAACTCGATGTGGTCGTACGTGACCACGCACCCCTCCCCCAGCGGCGACTGGGTCATGAAGCCGACCAGCGCCGCGCCCGTCTCCTTCTCCTCCCCCAGGGTGAAGAGCCGGACGAAGGTCCAGCGCTCGCCGTCCCGCGAGGCGTGGAAGGCGAAGGCGCGCCCGGTCCGGCTGACCCGCAGCCAGACCGACCTCCCGTCGGCCTGGAAGGAGTTGGCGTCGTCGGAGTGTCCCCGGGTGACCACCGTGCAGACGGTGGGCACGTCCGGGGAGTACTCCAGGCAGAGCTTGGCCCAGGCCCGTTCACCGACGTGCACGTACAGCACACCGGCGTCGAACGCGGCCCGGAACCCCACGGTGACCCGGGCGATCAGCTGGAAGTCGCCCTCGGGCGCCCCGAGCAGCCGGGGCGCGTCGGAAGCGGGTTCCCGCGCCTCCCCGGTGGGCGGCACGAACCGGTCCTGCCGGGGCCCGGCCCATCCGGTGAGCACGCCGTCCTCGTGGGCCCAGTGTCCGTCGGGGCCGTACGTGCGCAGGGGGAAGGGCAGTTGGGGAAGTTCCAGGTCCATCGTCCGATTGTCGCAGGGCGCCGGGAGCGCGGTGCTACCGCTCCAGCGCCCCGTTGAACCGCCGGGGAAGACCCAGCGGGTTGTCGTCGCGCAGTTCCGGCGGCAGCAGTGCCTCCGGCGCGTTCTGGTAGACCACCGGCCGCAGCCACCGCTCGACGGCCGTACCGCCCACGGAGGTGGACGTGGAGGTGGTCGCCGGGTACGGCCCCCCGTGGTGCTGGGCCGGCGCCACGGCGACCCCCGTCGGCCAGCCGTTCACCAGTACGCGTCCGGCCAGCGGGGTCAGCTCGGCGAGCAGCTCCGGGCCCCGGCCGTGACCTGCGGCCTCTTCCGAGGAGAGCTGGACCGTCGCGGTGAGGTTGCCCGGCAGCCGCGACAGAACGGCCTTGGCCTCGCCCTCGTCGGCGTAGCGGGCCACCACGGTCACCGGTCCGAAGCACTCCTCCAGGAGCACGTCGTAGTCGCCCGCCGCGGCCAGTTTCGCCGCCGGGACCGTCAGGAAGCCCGCGCTGACCGAGTGTTCGCCGCCCGGGCCGGGGGTGACCGGCGCGTCCACGTCCGGCAGCTGCGCGCGCTCGGCCACCCCGGCGACGAAGTTGTCCCGCATGCGGTGGTCGAGCAGCACCCCGGCGTCGGCGTCGCCGACGGCGTCGGCCAGGGACTTCACCAGCCGGTCGCCGCCCGCGCCGGAGGGCACCAGCACCAGGCCGGGCTTGACGCAGAACTGGCCCACGCCGAGGGTCATCGACCCGGCGAGCCCGCCGCCGATCTCCTCGCCCCGCTCGGCCGCGGCGGCCTCGGTGACCAGGACCGGGTTGAGCGAGCCCAGCTCTCCGTGGAACGGGATCGGCACCGGGCGTGCGGCGGCGGCGTCGAAGAGCGCCCGTCCACCCCGTACCGAACCGGTGAAGCCGGCGGCGGCCACGAGCGGGTGCCCGATCAGCTCGACGCCCGCGTCGAAGCCGTGCACCAGGCCGAGCACGCCCTCGGGGATGCCGTGTTCGGCGGCGGCCCGGCGCAGCACCTCGGCGACCAGCTCGGACAGGGCCGGGTGGTCGGGGTGGGCCTTGACGACGACCGGGCAGCCCGCGGCCAGCGCGCTCGCGGTGTCGCCGCCTGCGACGGAGAAGGCGAAGGGGAAGTTGGAGGCGGAGTAGACGGCGACGACGCCGAGCGGCACCTTGTAGCGGCGCAGGTCGGGGACGGGCGGGGTCGCGGTGTCGTCGGGGTGGTCGACGATGACGTCGAGGAACCCGCCCTCGTCGACGATGCCGGCGAAGGCCCGCAACTGGTATGTCGTGCGCGCCAGTTCGCCGGTGAGCCGGGCCGGGCCGAGTGCCGTCTCGGCGTCGGCGGTCCCGACCAGGCCGTCCCGGGCCGCGTCCAGGCCCGCGGCGGCCGAGCGCAGGAAGGCCGCGCGGACCGTGCGGTCGGTGAGCGCGCCGCGCGCCGCGTGGGCCGCGCGGACGGCCGCGTCCACGTCCTGGGCTGTGGCTTCCACCGCAACCTGCTCGTGCCGCTTCCCGGTGCGCGGGTCGACACTCCAGACTGGTGCTGCTGTCACCGCGGGTCCCTCCCAGTCAAGGCCGCACTTTCTCGGACTATCCAGGTCACCCATCAGCAGCGTTCGATATACTGAACGCCGTCTCTGATGATGAATATGCTGCTCGGAGACTATATATCTCAGTCCTCGTCGAACGAAGGGGTCACAGGCGATGACGGCAGGCGACGCAGGGGGCGGGGCGCAGGTCAAGTCCGCGGTACGGACCGTTGAACTGCTCGAATACTTCGCCGGCCGGCCCGGCATGCACTCCCTCGCGGCCGTGCAGGAGGCCGTGGGGTACCCCAAGTCCAGCCTGTACATGCTGCTGCGCACGCTGGTGGAGCTGGGCTGGGTGGAGACGGACGCCACCGGCACGCGGTACGGCATCGGGGTGCGGGCGCTGCTCGTGGGCACGTCGTATATCGACGGCGACGAGGTGGTGGCCGCCGCCCGCCCGACCCTGGACCGGCTCTCCGACGACACCGCGGAGACCATCCACCTGGCCCGGCTCGACGGCACCAACGTGGTCTACCTGGCCACCCGCCAGTCCCAGCACTACCTGCGCCCCTTCACCCGGGTCGGCCGCCGGCTGCCGGCCCACTCCACCTCCCTCGGCAAGGCGATCCTCGCCAGCTACCCGGACGAGCAGGTGCGCAAGCTGCTGCCGGAGACGCTGCCCGCGCTCACCGAGCACACCATCACCGACCGGGAGAAGCTCATCGAGGAGCTGCACCAGGTCCGGGAGCAGGGCTTCGCGGTGGACCGCGAGGAGAACACGCTGGGCCTGCGCTGCTTCGGCGTGGCCATCCCGTACCGCACGCCCGCCCGGGACGCCGTCAGCTGCTCGGTCCCCGTGGCCCGGCTGACCCCCGCCCACGAGCAGACGATCAAGGACGCGCTGTTCGACGCGCGCGACCGGCTGACGCTGGCGACGCGCAGACTCTGAGCCCGCCGGTCGTAGGCTCGGAGCCATGGAGATCGCGCTGCGCGCCGTACAGGACAGTGACCTGCCGGTGTTCCACCGCCAGATGAGCGACCCGGAGGCCGTCCGGATGGCCGCGTTCGGCCCGGAGGGGCTGGCCGACCCGGAGGCGTTCGCGGCCTACTGGAAGCGCCTGCGCGGCACCTCCGACGTACTGCGCACGGTCCTGGCCGACGGGACCGTGGCCGGTAACGCGGCGGTCTACGGCGTGGCCGGCGAGCGCGAGGTGACGTACTGGATCGACCGCGCCTACTGGGGCCGGGGCGTGGCGACGGCCGCGCTGCGGGCCCTGCTCGCCGAGGTCCCCGAACGCCCGCTGTACGCGCGGGCGGCGGCCGACAACGGGGGCTCGCTGCGCGTGCTGGCGAAGTGCGGGTTCCGTGAGACGGCCCGGGCACGGGGGTTCGCCAACGGGCGGGGGCGGGAGATCGAGGAGGTCGTGCTCATCCTGGGGAGCGGGTCCGGGGAGCGGTGAACTTCCTGAACGCCGGATGAGAAATCCGGTCGTACGGGAACGAACACCCGCGTCCCGATCGTCTTCCGAGCGGGATGAACAAGACGATCAGGCGGGCGTCCGTCTTCGCGCTGCTGCTCGTGCTCGCCCTGCTGGTCAGGGCGACATGGGTGCAGTTCTACGACGGCAAGGCCCTCGCAGAAGACAACCACAACCGGCGGAACGCGATCGAGACGTACTCGGAGCCGCTCGGGAACATCATCGTGGGCGGGAACGCCATCACCGGTTCCGCTCGGACGAAGGGCGGCGACCTCGCGTACAAGCGGACGTACAAGGACGGCAAGCTGTACGCGCCGGTGACCGGCTACGCCTCGCAGGCCTACGCACCCACGCAGCTGGAGGGCATCTACACCGACCTGCTCAACGGCACGGACACCCGGCTGAAGACGGTGATGGACACCGTCACGGACCGGCGCGCCGATCCGGGCAACGTGCTCACGACGATCGTCCCGGCCGTGCAGAAGGCGGGATACCGGGCGCTCGGCGGCAACAAGGGCGCGGCCGTGGCGATCGACCCCGCGACGGGCAGGATCCTCGCGGTGGTGTCGACCCCGTCGTACGACCCCGCGTCGCTCACCGACGCGAACTCGGCCGGGTCGGCCTGGAAGGCGCTCAACGCGGACAAGGAGAAGCCGCTGACCAACCGCGCGCTGCGGCAGCCGCTGCCGCCGGGCTCGACGTTCAAGCTGGTCGTGGCGGCGGCGGCGCTGGAGGACGGGCTCTACAAGAACGTGGACGTGCCCACCGACAGTCCGGATCCCTACATCATGCCGGGCACCGTGCGCCCGCTGCCGAACGAGAGCAAGTCGGCGCCGTGCAGGAACGCCTCGATCCGGGTCGCCCTGCGGTACTCCTGCAACAACGTCTTCGGTCACATGGCCGTCGAGCTGGGGCAGGACAAGGTGAAGGCGATGGCCGAGAAGTTCGGCTTCAACGACCAGAAGCAGGACGTGCCGGTGCGGGCGTACCCGAGCGTCTACCCCTCCGGCATGGACAAGGCGCAGACCGCGCTCTCCGGGATCGGCCAGTTCGACGTCACCGCGTCCCCGCTCCAGATGGCCATGGTGTCCGCGGCCATAGCCAACGACGGCAAGCTGGTCTCGCCGCATATGGTGTCGCAGATCACCGACAGTGGCGGTGACGTGCTGGCGGACCTGGACGACAGTGCCGGCACCAAGGAGATCATCAGCTCCACCACCGCCGAGCAGCTCCGGTCGGCGATGGAGACGGTGGTGAAGGACGGCACCGGCACGAACGCGCTGATCGACGGGGTGACCGTCGGCGGCAAGACCGGTACCGCGCAGCACGGCGAGAACAACAGCAAGACGCCGTACGCATGGTTCACCTCCTACGGGAAGTCCGACAGCAACGGCAGGGAAGTGGCCGTCGCCGTGATGGTGGAGCAGTCGGACGCGGCCCGGTCGGAGGTCAGCGGCAACGGTCTGGCGGCGCCGGTGGCCAAGGCGATGATGCAAGCGGCCCTGAAGTGACCGCGCGGTGGGCGGGCGGCCGCGTGCGAGCGGCCGCCCGCCGCCTTCCGGGTGGGCTCAGCCGACGAAGTACGTCGGGTTCGGCAGCTTGTACGTGCGGTCGGCGTGGCCGCCGTCCAGGTCCGAGTACTGGTCGCCGAAGTTGGCGATGATCTCGTAGCCGAGGTCGCGCTCGATGTGCTCGCGGGTCCCGGACTTGTACTGCACGGTCGTGCAGGTCCAGGTGCCCGGGGTGGCGCAGTCCTTGAGGTAGGCCGGCGGGTTGGCCTTGTCCTTGAGGAATACGTGGCCGGCGTCGAGGTTCACATCGGCGCCGACCTTCTTCAGGTTCTCGACCGCGCCGGCGCGCTGGGACTCGCTCAGACCGGAGTTGTAGAAGACCTCGACACCCCTGGACTCGGCGTACCGCACCAGCTCCGGGCTGCCGAAGACGGCCGGGCGGTCCGCCTTGTTCACGTAGTCGTTCCACGTGGTGGCGTTGTAGGTGTAGTTGTAGCGCTTCTCGTAGTCGAGGCTGAGCAGCAGCGTGTCGTCGATGTCGAAGACGACGGCCGGCTTCTCGCCCCGGTGGTGCGCCTTGCGGGCGGCCTTGTCGATGTAACGCTCGGCGTCCCGGTCGAGGCGCGCCAGGTCCTTGGCGTACGGGCTGTCCGGGGACGCCTGGTAGACGCCGTCGCTGTCGGCGGTGGTGCCGTAGTAGGTGTCGATGTCCTTCACCAACTGGCCGATGTTGTACGGCTCGTGGGTGGAGTTCGCCGTCGACTGACCGGCGGTGGCTGCGCCCGCGCCGTACAGCGCCGCACCGGCCACGACACAGGCGGCGCCGGCCGCGACCGCCTTGAGGGACTTCCGCATGAATGCTCCGGATTGCTGAATAGGAGTGATGCACCAGGTCAGAGACTGTCTACGCGCATAACACCCGGCTCTGCGAGGGCTGTTACCCGATCGATACGCACCTTCCGCTCCGGAACAGGGCCACCGGGGGCGGTCCCATGGCCGGTTTCGCGGCCGTGCGGTGCGGAGGGGAACTCCACCTCGGAGACGATGTGCGAGGAACTTCCAGGGCCCGGCGGGCGCCCTACGACATCCGGCTCGCATGGGCGGCGGCCCCGTTCGCCTGGGCGGTCGTCGCGGCGGTGCCGTGGTGTCGCCGACGGCGGCTCAGTCCGCGTACGGCTCCTGCACCGTGCCCGGCCTGGCGAGGAACTCGAAGTCGCAGCCGGTGTCCGCCTGGGTCACCTGCTCGCTGTAGAGCGCGCCGTATCCCCGCTCGTAGCGCGGCGGCGGCGGTGTCCACCGCGCCCTGCGGCGCGCCAGCTCCTCGTCGTCCACGTCGAGTCGGAGGGTGCGCGCCCCGACGTCGAGGGTGATGAGGTCTCCGGTGCGCACGAGGGCCAGCGGACCACCGACGTGGGACTCGGGCGCGACGTGCAGGACGCACGCGCCGTAGCTCGTGCCGCTCATCCGGGCGTCGGAGACGCGGACCATGTCCCGCACACCCTGTTTCAGCAGGTGGTCCGGGATCGGCAGCATGCCGTACTCGGGCATGCCCGGGCCGCCCTTGGGGCCGGCGCCCCGCAGTACCAGCACGCTGTCGGCGGTGATGCCGAGCGACGGGTCGTCGATGGTGCGCTGCATGGTCCGGTAGTCGTCGAAGACGACGGCGGGGCCGGTGTGCTTCAGCAGGCGGGGCTCGGCGGCGATGTGCTTGATGACCGCGCCGTCCGGGCAGAGGTTGCCGCGCAGCACCGCGACCCCGCCCTCGTCGGCGACCGGGTTGTCCCGGGGCCGTATGACGTCGTCGTCGTGGACCCGGGCGCCTTCCAGCTGCTCGCGCAGGGTGTCGTGCGAGACGGTGGGCCGGTCCAGGTGGAGCAGGTCGGTGATCCGGGAGAGGAAGCCGGGCAGGCCGCCCGCGAAGTGGAAGTCCTCCATCAGGTACCGCTGCCCGCCGGGGCGGACGTCGGCGAGGACCGGGACCGTGCGGGCGATGCGGTCGAAGTCGTCCAGGGTGAGCCGTACGCCCGCCCGGCCGGCCATGGCGATCAGATGGATCACGGCGTTGGTGGAGCCGCCGAGGCCCAGCACGGTGACGACGGCGTCCTCGAAGGCCTCCCGGGTGAGCACGTCGGACAGCTTCCGGTCCCGGTGGACGAGTCCGACGACGGTCAGGCCCGCCCGCGCGGCCATCCGGTCGTGCCCGGAGTCCACCGCCGGGATGCTGGACGCGCCCGGCACGGTCACCCCGAGCGCCTCGGCCGCGGCGGTGAGCGTGGACGCCGTACCCATCGTCATGCAGTGGCCGGGCGAGCGGGCCAGGCCGCTCTCCAGCTCGGCCAGCTCGCAGTCGCCGATGAGACCGGCCCGCTTGTCGTCCCAGTACTTCCACATGTCGGTGCCGGAGCCGAGGACTTCGCCGCGCCAGTGGCCGGGGAGCATGGGGCCGGCGGGCACGAAGACGGCGGGCAGGTCGACGGAGGCGGCGCCCATCAGCAGCGCGGGCGTGGACTTGTCGCAGCCGCCCATGAGCACCGCCCCGTCCACCGGGTACGAGCGCAGCAGCTCCTCGGTCTCCATCGCGAGCAGGTTGCGGTACAGCATGGGGGTCGGCTTCTGGAAGGTCTCGCTGAGGGTGGAGACCGGGAACTCGAGCGGGAAGCCGCCCGCCTGCCACACCCCGCGCTTGACGGCCTGGGCACGGTCGCGCAGATGGACGTGGCAGGGGTTGATGTCGGACCAGGTGTTGAGGACGGCGATGACCGGCTTGCCGAGGTGTTCTTCGGGCAGGTAGCCGAGCTGGCGGGTACGGGCGCGGTGGCTGAAGGAGCGCAGACCGTCGGTGCCGTACCACTGGTGGCTCCTGAGCTGTTCCGGCCGCTTCACACGGACCATCCGGCGACGATGGCGGCGACCTCGGCGCGCTCGTCCTCGGGCAGCGGCCTGCCCGGCGGGCGGACGTCCCGGCGGCACAGGCCGAGCGAGGCGAGGGCCTCCTTGACGACGGTGACGTTGTTGGCGCCGCCGTCCGCGGCGCGCAGCTCCTCGAAGCGGCGGATCCGCTCCCAGACCTTCATGGCGGCCGGGTGGTCACCGGACCGGAGCGCCTCCCGCATGGCCCGCGAGACGGCCGGGGCGACGTTCACGAGCCCGGAGGTGAAGCCGGTGGCGCCCGCGGAGAAGTAGCAGGGTGCGTACGGTTCGGCGAGCCCGGCCACCCACACGAAGCGGTCCAGGCCGGCGTCCCGGGCGAAGGCCGCGAACCGCGCGGCGTCCGGGACGGCGTACTTCACGCCGATGACGTTCGGACAGTGGTGGGCGAGTTCGGCGAGCCGGGTGCCGGGCAGCCGTCCGTCGCGGACGTACGGCACCACGCCCAGCCCGGGGACGGCCTCGGCGATGGCGCGGTGGTAGTCGACCCAGCCGGCCGCCGAGACGTACGGGTGCACCGGCTGGTGGACCATGACCATCCCGGCGCCGAGGTCGCGGGCGTGCCGGGCGGAGGCGATCGCGGTGGGCAGGTCGTGGCCGACACCGGCCAGGACGGCGGCGCGGTCGCCGGCCTCGGCCACGGTGATCTCGGCGACCAGCCGGCGCTCTTCGGGGCTGAGGGCGTAGAACTCGCCGGTGTTGCCGTTCGGGGTGAGGGTGCTGATCCCGCCGTCGAGCAGGCGGCGCAGCAGGGCCCGGTGGGCGCCGGTGTCGACGGAGCCGTCCGCGGCGAAGGGGGTCACCGGGATGGCCACCACGTCGGCCAGGGCCGCCCGCTGGGTCTCGAACGTCATGCCGCTCATCGCTCGCCTTCCGCGGGGAGGGACTCGGGGAACGCACGGTGTACGAAGGACGCGATGTGGGCGTGCAGGGCGCCGGCGGCGCCGTCCGCGTCGCCGTCCGCCGCGAGCCGCAGGATCTGCCGGTGTTCGGCGGCCTCCCGCTCCCAGGAGGGGGCGGCGGCCCAGGCGACGGCGGAGACGAGGGCGGCCTGGTCGCGGACCTCGTCCAGCATCCGGCCGAGCAGCGGGTTGCCGCACGGCAGGTACAGGGCGCGGTGGAACTCCCGGTTGGCGAGGGAGCGTTCGGCGGTGTCGGTGGCGTCGTCGGCGCGGGTCAGCGCGTCGCGGGCGGCGTCGAGGCAGGCGCCTCGCCGGACGGTTCTGCGCAGGGCCTCGGGTTCGAGCAGCAGCCGCACGTCGTAGACCTCACGCGCCATCGCGGCGTCCACCGTGCGGACCGTGACGCCCTTGTACTGGCTCATCACTACCAGGCCGGTGCCGGCGAGGGTCTTCAGCGCCTCCCGCACCGGTGTCTTGGAGACCCCGAACTGCGCGGCCAGCTCGGTCTCGACCAGGGCCTGACCGGGTGTCAGCAGGCCGGTGAGGATGCGGTGTCTGATGGCGTCCAGCACGTACTGCGTGCGGGACGGGATCGGCGTGGGCACCGAGGTCATGCGGCCCTCCCGGACCTCATATCGCGTCTCATATACGGCGTCTCATATATGACGTACGAAGTACGACGCGTCGAAGGTAGGAGGGGCGCGCCCATTTCGTCAACGCTTTTGACAAAGACGGGCGGGGGCGGGCGGGGCCGGGGCGGCTCGGACGGAGCGGGGGCTGGGGACGGCTCCGGCGGTGCGGGGGCTGGGGACGGCTCCGGCGGTGCGGGGGCCGGGGACGGCTCCGGCGGTGCGGGGCAGGGAACGGCTCCGGCGGTGCGGGGCCGGGAACGGCCCGGACGGAGCAGGGCAGGGGACGGCTCCGGCGGTGCGGGGCCGGGAACGGCTCGGACGGCGCGGGGCAGGGAACGGCTCGGACGGTGCGGATGTCGCCGCCCCGGCGGCGGCGTGCGCGGGCCGGCCACGGAGAGGGGCCGGGAAAGGTCCGGTCAGATCTCCATCACGGCGTCGCAGTCGGGGCAGACCACGGACGCGTACTCGACGGGGTACCACGGCGTCCCCGGGGACCAGGAGGCGGGCGTCGGGCGGGCCCTCTCCATGGCGAAGGTGTCCCGGCCGCAGAGCGTCCGCGGTCCGGCGGTGTCAGGCCGGCCGGGGACCGTGGGGGCGGCGTGCACCCGCCGGGGGCGCCGTTGCTCGCCGGTCCCCGGCCGGTCGGTTTCGTACACGACGACGATCTCACTCATGCCGGCCTCCGGCGGTCATCCGCGCCCGGCGCCCGGGACGGCGAGTTCACGGCCCCGGTAGAAGCCTTCGCGTTCCTCGACGACGTACGGGGCCATGGCCGCTCTGCGCTGGGCCTCCGGCTCGGAGGTCCGCCAGGAATCGCAGGCGTCCCGGGACTCCCAGAAGGACACCCCGGTGATCTCCTGCCCGTCCTCCGACCAGTACGCGTAGGCGCGGCGCAGGCCCTGCGGGGCGGGGGCCGGGCGCCATGCCCTCTCGAACTCCTCCAGCGTGCCCGGCCGCAGGCGGCGCGTCGTCACCCACACGTAGTGCTCGTCCATTGCGGCTTCCTCCGTAGCTCTGGGGCCGGCCGATGTGTGCGCGGGCCACGGGTGCGAGGTGCGTCGCGGCCCTGCTCCGGGATGACGAGCATCCGCTGGTCCGATCATGCCTGCCCGCCCGCGACGGCGCTCGTTCACAGCCTCCGGTGCGGGCGCGGCCCCCGCCGGACCGGGCCCCCTAGGGCCGCCATTCGGGATCCCGTCCGCTCAGCCCCACCGCCCGGTCGAGCAGCGGGGCACCCGCCGGAACCGGTACGACCGGGCCGAACAGTCCGTTGCCCCGGTCCGGGTCCCCGGCAGCGGCCAGCAGGAAGCCGTGGGCCGCATCCAGGGCACCCGGGTCCGGGGTGTACTCCTGGCCGGTGGCGCGGGCCAGGTCCCAGCCGTGGATCACCAGCTCGTCGGCGACGACCGCGCCGGCGACCGCGCCCGGCAGGTCCACCCCGCCGGCGCGGGTGTCCCCGGTCCAGGCCGCCGGGTCGCGCCAGGCGGCGGCCAGCTCGTCCAGTGCCTCGGGCAGCTGCTCGCGCCAGCCGGGGCCGAGGTCCCAGGGGGCGGCGTTCGGGCTGGTGTCGGTGCTCGCGCCCAGCTCCTTGCGGGCGGCGTCCCGGAAGGCCACGGACAGCGACAGCAGGTGGCTCAGCAGGTTGTGCACCGCGCAGCCCGGGCAGGGTGTGGCGGCCGTCAGCTGCTCCTCCGTGACGGCCGAAGCGAGCCGGGCGACGATGCCGGTCTGCGGACCGAGGTCGGCGGTGGTCATGGCGCACTCCTTCAGCTTCAGCGACGCGTACGTGCCGTACGAAGGGCTGACCGGCCGGCTCGCGCGAACTCATCGCCGCCGCGCCGACGGTCTCCCCCGGCGTACGGCCGCTCCCGCGTCCGCCGTACGGCTCCTGGTCGCCGGCACCGCGCCCGCCGCGGAAACCTGGGCATCCTGCCGATCCCGGGGTCACCGCCTTAGCCGCACGATGACCAGGCATGACGACTTTCCTGACCGTGCCGCGCGTGCTGCGGGACCGCGACGCGGGGCTGTATCTGACGGCGGTGGTGGTGTCCGGCTTCGGCACCTCCTCGCTGTGGCTGGCGTCGGGCGTGTGGGTGAAGGACCTGACCGGTTCCGACGGCCTGGCCGCCCTGTGCGTGGTCGCCATGTGGGTGCCCACCCTGGCCGGGCCGGCGCTCGGCACGCTCGCCGACCGGGTGCGCCGGGTGCCCCTGCTCGTGACCCTGAACCTGGGACTCGCGGCCCTGCTCCTCGTCCTCTTCGCCGTCGACTCCCCCGGCCGCCTGTGGCTGCTGTACGCCGTCCTGCTGGTGTACGGCGCCGCCGGCACGGTTCACGACGCCGCCGAGTCGGCGCTGGTCACCGCCGCGGTCGGCCCCGGCCTGCTGGGCGACTTCAACGGGCTGCGGATGACGGTCACCGAGGGGATGAAGCTCGTCGCCCCGCTGACCGGTGCCGGGCTCTACGCGGCCTACGGCGGCCCGGCCGTGGCCTGTCTGGACGCGGCCAGCTTCGTGCTCGCGGCCGGGGTGTACCGCCTGCTCCGGGTGCGCGAGGAGCGACCCGTCAGGTCCGGCACCGGCTGGTGGCGGGAGACCGCCGAGGGTGCCCGGTACCTGTGGGGGCACCCGGAGCTGCGCCCGCTGGTCCGGGCGGGCGGCGTCACGATGCTGCTCGCCGCTCTGAGCAGCCCGACGGGCTACGCCGTGGTCGACCGGCTCGGCCACTCCCCCGCCTATCTGGGCGTGCTGTACGCCGCCCAGGGCGTCGGCTCGGTGGCCACCGGGCTGCTCGCCGGGCCGGCGCTTCGGCGACTGGGCGCGCGGCGGTTCGCGGCGGCCGGGATCGCGCTGACGGGGGCCGCGGTGGTGGCACGGGCCGTGCCGTGGGACCCGGTGGCGCTGGCGTCCGGCATGGCGAGCGGCCTGGGACTTCCCTGCGTACTGATCGCCGCGCTCACCGCGGTCCAGCAGGAGACCCCCGGCCCGCTGCTCGGCCGGGCGACGGCGACCGCCAACACGCTGATGTTCACCCCCAACGTGCTCGGGCTGGCCGCCGGTGCCGGCCTGGTGGTACTGGCCGGTCCCGGGCTGCTGCTGCCGTGCTACGGCCTGGCGCTGCTCGGGGCGGCCTTCCTCCTGCCCCGGCGAGCGAACAGGGCCGCCGGCACCACGGCGAGCTCCCCGTCCGGCGCGAGCCCGCCGTGACACGGCGCGGCCCCGTGCCACCCTCGGCACCCGCACGTGCCGCATCCGCCGCGAGCGTGCCGCATCCGCCGCCCCACGGCCTGGCCCCGCTCGGGACGGCCACCTCTGCCGGCTCGGCGGCGGAACGGCGACACTCCCGGCTCGGCCACGGAACGGCCGCCCTGCCGGCTCAGCGGGTGGACAGGGCCGTGCGTACCGCGGCGAGGTCGCCGTCCGACGCGAGGCCGGCGTGATAGAGCCGCAGTTCCGTGGCGCCTTCGGCGCGCGCGCGTGCCGCGTCCGCCGCGAGCGTGCCGGGGCTGCCGCCCATGCCCGTGACGACCGTGAGGTTGGCGGCCAGCACCGTCCCCTCCCGCGCGTGTCCGGCGAAGGGCGCCAGCAGGGCCGTACCCCCCGTGCAGGGCACCACCACGCCGTCGGCCACGGAGAGGATGTGGGCGGGGTCGACGCCCACGTTGGCGCCGCAGTGGTAGGAGACCGGGTCGGCGTGCAGCAGGACGCGGAAGCCGTCGGGTGCGGCGGCGCGTACGGCGGCGACGGCCTCCTCCTGGAGGGTGCGGGCGGTCTCCTCGCGCCACGCGCGCGTGGCGGCCGCCGTGTCCTCGCCGAGCAGCTTCCCGACGGTGGGCCAGCCCTCGTCGCCGGCCGTGCCGCGCCACAGCGGCTCCAGCGCCTCGCGCACGGCCGCCGCCAGCGCGCCGGCGTCCAGGCCCTGTGCGCCGTAGCCGGTCCGGCAGGACGGGCAGAAGCACAGGGACATCAGGTACTGGCCGGCGTCGCCGAGGCCGACGCCCGCGGTCTTGTCGTGGGCGTGCAGGTGCTGCAGCCCGTACCAGCCGAGGGACTCCAGTTCGGTGCCCCGCGCGCCGGGGCGTACGGCCGCCTCGGCGGCCAGGTCGGTCAGGTACGCGCGCGTGGCGGGCTGGGCGATGCAGGGTGCCCACGGGTAGCGGTCGCCGTAGGCGTTGACGACCGAGGTGTCGGGATGCTCCGAGCCCAGCCGGGAGTTGTGGGCGAGCACGACCCAGGTGTGCACCTCCAGGCCGACCGCGGCGAGGGCCTCGGCGGCCTCCCCGTAGGCGTTGCCGGGGGCCCAGCGGCCGGCGGGGTAGGGCCGCAGGCCGCGGCCCGCCCAGCGGTCGCCCGGCGGGTACAGGACGGCCGCGTACTCGGCGGTGACGATGCGGTGGCGCGGGTGGTGCGGGGTCAGCGCGCGGGTGGAGTGGTAGGCGGCGGCGAGCGTGACCTGCCCGACGCCGAGCCCGGCGATGCGCGCGGGGGCCTCGGGGTCGCCGTTGACGTCCCAGGGGTAGACGAACGCCGATGCCTTCACGCGCCCCGGCTCCGGGGCCGGGCCGTGCTCGCTCACGCGTCCTCCTCCAGCAGGGCCAGTCCCCGCTCGATCAGCTGGGCGAGTTGTTTGACGTGCTCCTCCGCCGGCTCGTGCAGCGGGGGCCGGACCTCGCCGACGTCCAGGCCGCGCAGCCGTACGCCCGCCTTGACGAGGGAGACGGCGTAGCCGCGGCCCTGGGCGCGCAGTTCCACGAACGGGCCGTAGAAGCCGTCCAGGAGGCGCCGCAGGGTGGCCGAGTCGCCCGCGGTCAGGGCCCGGTGGTAGGCGAGGGCGATTTCGGGGGCGAAGCAGAAGACGGCCGAGGAGTACAGGGTGACGCCGAGGGCGTGGTAGGCGAGCTGGGTCTGCTCGGCGGTGGGCAGGCCGTTGAAGTAGAGGAACTCGCCGGGGACTTCGGTGCGGACGGCACTGAGGATCCGCTGCATCAGGCCGAGGTCGCCGAGGCCGTCCTTGAGGCCGGTGATCCCGTCGGTGCGGGCGAGTTCCACCACCGTCCGCGGGGTGAAGACGGCGTTGTCGCGCTGGTAGACGATCACCGGCAGGGCGGTGGCCGCGGCGACCTCGCGGTAGTGCCGCAGCAGGCCCTCCTGGCCGGCGACGACCAGGTACGGGGGCATGGCGAGGATGCCGTCGGCGCCCGCCGCCTCGGCGAGGCGCGCGTAGCGGACGGCGAGCGCGGTGCCGTAGCCGGCCCCGGCGACCACCGGGACGCGTCCGCCGGCCGCCTCCACGGTCACCCGGACGCAGGCCTCGAACTCCTCCGGCAGCAGCGCGTGGAACTCCCCGGTGCCGCAGCAGGCGAACACGGCGGCGGCGCCGGCCGCGATCCCTTGGCGCACATGGGTGCGGTAGACGTCGAGGTCGGGCGAGCCATCGGGGCCGTAGGCCGTGACGGGGAAGAAGAGCGGCCCGCCCGGATCGCGGAGCCGGGCGGCGAGAGGGGCAGGCGTCACGGGCGCTCCCTGTCGGTGCATGTCTCTGATCGGCGTCTATATTTCTGAACACCCTCACGCTACGGGCCCGTACGGGAGCGGGTCAAGCGCACGTACGGGCGACGCGGCGCCGGATTCTCCCCAGCCAAGGCCCACTTGACGAGGCGGATCACCGCTCCTTAGCGTGTCCACACATATGAACCACACCCATGCATGCGACCGTTGATGTCAAGGAGATCGTAGGATGCCCGCTCCCCGCACCCTCCTGCTCACCGGCGCCGCCGGCGGACTCGGCACCCTGATGCGGTCCCTGCTGCCGGAGTACGGCTACACGCTGCGCCTGTTCGACGTCCGCCCGATCGAGGGCGAGCCGGACGCGGTCACCGCGGACCTCGGCGACAGGGAGGCCCTGCGCGAGGCGGTGCGGGGCGTGGACGCGATCCTGCACCTCGCGGGCATCTCCCTGGAAGCACCCTTCGAGAAGATCCTGAAGTCGAACATCGAGGGCACCTACAACCTGTACGAGGCCGCCCGCCAGGAGGGCGTGCCGCGGATCGTCTTCGCCTCCTCCAACCACGCCGTCGGCTTCACACCGGCCCCGCGCGCGGGTGAGCCGCCGATCCCGGTCGACACCCCGCACCGTCCGGACACCTTCTACGGGCTGTCCAAGTCCTTCGGCGAGGACCTGGCCCAGCTCTACTGGGACAAGCACGGCCTGGAGACCGTCTCCGTGCGCATCGGCTCCTGTTTCCCGGAGCCCACCAGCGTCCGCATGCTCTCGGTGTGGATGAGCCCGGCCGACGGCGCCCGCCTCTTCCACGCGGCCCTGACCGCCGGGGACGTCGGCCACACGGTCGTCTACGGCTCCTCCGCCAACACCCGCCTGTGGTGGGACCTCGGCAGCGCGCGGGCGCTCGGCTACGAGCCGCGGGACGACTCCGAGCCGTACGCGGCGAAGCTCGTCGCCGAGCACGGCGAACTGGACCCGGACAACCCGGCCCACAGCCACCTGGGCGGGCACTTCGTGACCGACCCGCCGATCTGGCCGTACTGAGCCGTACTGGGCCGTGCTGAGCCGTACTGAGCCGTACTGAGCCGACCGGCGCCCTCGGGCGGGTCGCGGCGGAACCCCTGTGCGAGACCCCGGTACGAGCGGTCGGGCACCGAACGGGCCCGCCCGCAGCCGTGTCCGGGCACCGGGCGTGCCCGTTCCCACCCCGTCCGGGACAGCCGCGCAGGTCCGCGGCGGGCACGGCCCGCGCGGAACGGGCCCAACCGGGCAGGATCGGGCACTCAACAGACCTGGTCAGCGTCGCGCACCGACGGTAGAACTTTCCCCCATGGGCCCGAACGGGCAGTTCCACGGGGAAAGTGGGTGACGACATGAGCACGTGGACCACGGAGGAACGCCGACGCGAGATCGTGCGGACCGCACGCGCCACCGGCTCGGTGGACGTCACCGCGCTCGCCACCCGACTGGGCGTGGCCAAGGAGACCATCCGCCGCGACCTGCGCGCGCTGGAGGACCACGGCCTGGTCCGCCGCACCCACGGCGGCGCCTATCCGGTGGAGAGCGCCGGCTTCGAGACGACGCTCGCCTTCCGCGCCACCAGCCATGTGCCCGAGAAGCGCCGGATCGCCGCCGCGGCGGCCGACCTGCTGGGCGACGCCGAGACGGTGTTCGTCGACGAGGGCTTCACCCCACAGCTCATCGCCGAGACCCTGCCGCGGGACCGGCCACTGACCGTGGTCACCGCGTCCCTGCCGGTGGCGGGCGCCCTGGCGGAGGCGGACCAGGTCTCCGTGCTGCTGCTCGGCGGCCGGGTCCGTCCGGGCACCCTGGCCACCGTCGACCACTGGACGACGAAGATGCTGGCCGGCTTCGTGATCGACCTCGCCTACATCGGGGCCAACGGCATCTCCCGCGAGTACGGCCTGACCACTCCCGACCCCGCGGTCAGCGAGGTGAAGGCGCAGGCCGTCCGGGCCGCCCGCCGCACGGTCTTCGCGGGCGTGCACACCAAGTTCGGCGCGGTCAGCTTCTGCCGCTTCGCGGAGATCGGCGCGCTGGAGACGATCGTGACCAGCACCCTCCTGCCGACCGCCGAGGCCCATCGCTACTCCCTGCTGGGCCCGCAGGTCATCCGGGTCTGATCCCCGGGCCCGGCCTGCCGCCGGAGCCGCCCCTCAGACGCGCCCCTTCACCCTTCGAGCGTCCACTATGTCCATATATTCCCCTTTCACGCCCTCATACCTCCAGGAGCGATCCATGCGCACCCCGAGCCGACGGAGGCCGCGAGCCGCACTGGTCGCGACCGCCGCAGGGACGCTGCTCGCCCCGCTGCTCTCCGGCTGCTGGGCCGGTGCGGGCGGGACCGGTTCCGGCGGCGACGCCATCAACGTCCTGATGGTCAACAACCCGCAGATGACCGAGTTGCAGAAGCTGACCGCCGCCCACTTCACCAAGGAGACCGGCATCAAGGTCAACTTCACCGTCCTGCCCGAGAACGACGTCCGCGACAAGATCAGCCAGGACTTCGCCAACCAGGCGGGCCAGTACGACGTCGCCACGCTGTCCAACTACGAGATACCGATCTACGCCCGCAACGGCTGGCTGCGCGAGATGGACCCGTACGTCGCGAAGGACCCCTCGTACGACGAGCGGGACGTCCTCGAACCGATGCGCGAGTCCCTGACCGGCAACGACGGCAAGCTCTACGGCCAGCCCTTCTACGGCGAGTCGTCCTTCCTCATGTACCGCAAGGACGTCTTCGCCGCGAAGGGCCTGACGATGCCCGCCCACCCCACCTGGCAGCAGGTGGCCGACCTCGCGGCCGAGACGGACGGCGCCCGCTCCGGCATGCGGGGCATCTGCCTGCGCGGGCTGCCCGGCTGGGGCGAGGTGATGGCACCGCTGACCACCGTCGTGAACACCTTCGGGGGCACCTGGTTCGACAAGGACTGGAAGGCACGGCTCGACTCCCCCGCCTTCAAGAAGGCGACCAAGTTCTACGTCGGCCTCGTCCGCGAGCACGGCGAGTCCGGCGCCGCCCAGTCCGGCTTCGCCGAGTGCCTGAACAACATGACCCAGGGCAAGGTCGCCATGTGGTACGACGCGACCTCCGCGGCCGGCCTGCTGGAGGCGAACGGATCACCGGTCAAGGGCAAGCTCGGCTACGCCCCCGCGCCCGTGGAGCGGACGAAGTCCTCCGGCTGGCTCTACACCTGGGCCTGGGGCATCCAGCAGGCCTCCCGCAATCCGGACAAGGCGTGGAAGTTCGTCTCCTGGGCGTCCGGCAAGGGCTATGAGCAACTGGTCGGCAGGACCAGCGGCTGGTCCGACGTCCCGGCGGGCAAGCGGGCGTCGACGTACACCAACGCCGCCTACCGGACGTCCGCCGCCGCCTTCCAGGAGATGACCAAGGAGGCCATCGAGAGCAGCCGCCCGAACGACCCCGGCGTCCAGCCGCGCCCCGCGCCAGGCATCCAGTTCGTCGGCATCCCCGAGTTCACCGATCTCGGCACCAAGGTCTCCCAGGAGATCAGTTCGGCCATCGCCGGACGGCAGTCCGTCGACTCGGCCCTGAAGAAGTCGCAAGCGCTCGCCGAGCGCATCTCCAAGGAGTACGAGGGACGATGACCGCGACAACAGCGCCGTACGCGGCGACACCGGCACGCGCCACCCGGCGGCCCCCCGCCCGCCTGCGCGCCTGGGCCACCCGGGCCCCCCTCCTGCCCGCCCTCGTCTTCATGATCCTGGTGACCCAGCTGCCGTTCGTGGCCACGCTGGTGATCTCCTTCTTCGACTGGAACGCCCTCTACCCGAAGGCCCGCCGCTTCACCGGCGTCGACAACTACCGCCAGGT
Organism: Streptomyces sp. NPDC042638; assembly: GCF_040647235.1. NCBI lineage: Bacteria > Bacillati > Actinomycetota > Actinomycetes > Kitasatosporales > Streptomycetaceae > Streptomyces > Streptomyces sp. NPDC042638. Next base: position 244,516 of record NZ_JBEZBT010000002.1, on the reverse strand, counting down.
CCTCACCGACGCCGACCTGCGCCACTCGGTGTGGACGACCGTGCTGCTGACGGTCACGGTGGTCCTGGTCAGCCTGGTCCTCGGCCTGGCACTGGCGCTGCTGCTGAACCACAGGTTCCGCGGCCGGGGCGTCGTCCGCACCCTGCTGATCGCCCCCTTCCTGGTGGTCCCGGTGGCCGCCGCCCTGCTGTGGAAGCACGTCCTGTACAACCCCGAATACGGCCTGCTCAACGGTCTGTTGCACTACGTCGGCGGCCCACAGCCCGACTGGATCTCGCGCACGCCGCTGCTGGCGGTCGAAGCCTCCCTGGTGTGGCAGTGGACGCCGTTCATGATGCTGATCCTGCTCGCCGGTCTGCAGAGCCGTGACCCCGAGCAGATCGAGGCCGCGCGCGTGGACGGCGCGAGCGACTGGCAGGTCTTCCGCCATCTGACGCTCCCGCACCTGCGCCGCTACCTCGAACTCGGCGCCCTGCTGGGCTCGATCTACATCGTCCAGAACTTCGACGCGGTCTTCACGATCACCTCCGGCGGCCTGGGCACCGCCAACCTCCCCTACACCGTCTACCAGAGCTTCTACCAGGCCCACGAGAACGGCCTCGCCTCGGCCGCAGGCGTCCTGGTGGTCATCGGCTCGATCATCATCGCGACCTTCGCCCTGCGCGTGGTGTCGTCCCTGTTCCGCGAGGAGGTGTCCCGCGCATGAGCGGTATCGCCGTGACGTTCAGAAGGCACCGGGGGCTGGGCGTCGGCCTGGTGGCCTGGCTGGCCGGCATCGTCTTCTTCCTGCCCATCGCCTGGATGGCGCTGACCTCCTTCCACTCCGAGGCGGACGCGGCGACCAACCCGCCCTCCTTCGGCGCCGCCCTCACCCTCGACGGCTACCGCGAGTTCTTCGGCAGCGGCGGCGGGGCGAGCCCCTGGCCGGCACTGATCAACTCGACGGTCGCTTCGCTGGTCTCGACGCTGTGCGTGCTGCTCCTCGCCCTGCCGGCGGCGTACGCGCTGTCGATCCGGCGGGTGCGCAAGTGGACGGACGTCCTGTTCTTCTTCCTGTCCACGAAGATGCTGCCGGTCGTGGCCGGCCTGCTGCCGATCTACCTGTTCGCGAAGAACACCGGGATGCTGGACAACATCTGGCTGCTGGTCATCCTCTACACCTCCATGAACCTGCCGATCGCGGTGTGGATGATGCAGTCGTTCCTCGCCGAGGTCCCGGTGGCGGTGATCGAGGCGGCGCAGATCGACGGCGCCCGGCTGCCGACGATCCTCGCGCGCGTGGTGGCCCCGATCGCCCTGCCCGGCATCGCCGCCACGGCCCTGATCTGCTTCATCTTCAGCTGGAACGAACTGCTCTTCGCCCGGGTCCTCACCGGCGTGGTCGCCGAGACCGCCCCGGTCTTCCTGACCGGCTTCATCACCAGCCAGGGCCTGTTCCTGGCCAAGGTGTGCGCCGCGTCGCTCGTGATCTCCCTGCCGGTGCTCGCCGCGGGGTTCGCCGCCCAGGACAAGCTGGTCCAGGGCCTGTCGTTGGGAGCCGTGAAATGAAGGCCGCCGTCATCGAGTCCGTGGGCCGCGCCGTCGTCACCGAGGTCCCCGACCCGACGCCCGGGCCCCGCGAGGTCGTCGTCGAGGTCGCCGCCTGCGGCCTGTGCGGCACGGACCTGCACATCCTCCAGGGCGAGTTCGCGCCCAAGCTGCCGATCGTCCCCGGGCACGAGTTCGCCGGCGAGGTCGTCGGCGTCGGCACCCGGGTGACGGAGGTGGCGGTCGGTGACCGGGTGGCCGTGGACCCCTCGCTCTACTGCTACGAGTGCCGCTACTGCCGTACCGGCCACAACAACCTGTGCGAGCGGTGGGCCGCCATCGGCGTGACGACGGCGGGCGGGGCCGCGCGGTACGCGCTCGCCCCCGTGGCGAACTGCGTGAAGCTGCCCGAGCACGTGCGTACCGAGGACGCGGCACTGGTGGAGCCCCTGTCCTGCGCGGTGCGCGGCTACGACGTGCTCCGGTCCCGCCTGGGCGCCCACGTGCTGATCTACGGCTCCGGGACCATGGGCCTGATGATGCTGGAGCTGGCCAAGCGGACCGGCGCCGCGAGCGTGGACGTGGTCGACATCAACCCGGCCCGTCTGGAGACGGCCCGTGGGCTCGGCGTCTCGGGCGCGGCCGGCAGCGCCGACGAACTGGTCCGGCCGCACGGCTGGGACGTGGTGGTGGACGCGACCGGCAACGCGGCGGCGATCCAGGACGGCCTGGACCGGGTGGCGAAGGCGGGCACGTTCCTGCAGTTCGGGGTGGCCGACTACGCGACCCGGGTGACGATCGACCCGTACCGGATCTACAACCAGGAGATCACGATCACCGGCTCCATGGCCGTGCTGCACAGCTTCGAGCGGGCGGCGGAGCTGTTCGCGAACGGCGTCCTGGACCCCGACGTGTTCATCAGCGACCGGATCCCGCTGGAGCGGTACCCGCAGGCGCTGGAGCAGTTCGCGTCGGGCGTGGGGCGGAAGATCGTCGTGGTGCCGTAGGCCGTCCGGTCGGTAAGGGAACGGTAAAGCGGTGTCGTTCGTTCACCCGGCATGACAGCTATGACCCCTGGCTCGAACATCCCTCTCCCGGCCGCGCGCGTGACGGTGGACGTCTCCGCTCCGGTGCGGCTCGATGTGTCGGGCCTGCTGCTCACCGCCGACGGCAAGGTGCGTTCCGACGACGACTTCATCTTCTACAACCAGCCCACGGGCCCGGGCGTGACGTACCGCTCCGGTGGCGGTACGGCTCCGGACGCGGTCACCGTCGACACCGCGGCCGTGCCGCCGGAGATCGAGAAGATCGTCGTCACGGCCAGTCCGGACGCCGCCGGACAGACCTTCCAGGGCATCGAGCCGACGGCCACGATCCGGGAGGCGGACGGCGGCGCCGTGCTGGCGACGTTCACCCCGCCGCAGCTCGGCGCGGAGACCGCGCTGGTGGTCGTGGAGGTCTACCGCAGGGGCGGCCAGTGGAAGGCGCGGGCCGTCGGGCAGGGGTACGCCGACGGGCTCGCGGGTATCGCCACCGACTTCGGCGTGACGGTGGAGGAGCCGGCCGCCGCCCCTGCCGCCCCGCCGCAGCCGGCGGCCCCGCCCGCCGCCCCGGTGCCGGGCGCCGGGAAGATCAACCTGGACAAGGGCCGGGTCAGCCTCCAGAAGAACCAGACCGTGTCCCTCGTCAAGGGCGGCCGGCCCCTGCTGTCCCGGGTACAGATGGGCCTCGGCTGGGAGCCGGCGTTCGGCGGCAGGGACATCGACCTGGACGCCTCGGTCATCGCCTACGGGCCGTTGCGCAACCACATCGACAGCTGCTACTTCGGCAAGCTGACGATCCTGAACGGCGCGGTGAAGCACTCCGGGGACAACCTGACCGGTGAGGGCGGTGGCGACGACGAGGTCATCGTGGTCGACCTCGGCCGCCTCCCCCAGGAGGTCACCGGTCTGGTCTTCACGGTGAACTCCTTCTCCGGCCAGAAGTTCACGGAGGTCGCCAAGGCGTACTGCCGGCTGGTCGACCCGGCGACGGGCGAGGAGCTGGTCCGCTTCGACCTCACCGGCGCGGAGGCCCGGACGGGCGTCCTGATGGCCAAGCTCATCCGCCAGTTCTCCGGCGAGTGGGACATGACGGCGATCGGCGAGTTCGTGAAGGCGCGGACCGTACGGAACATGGTGGAACCGGGGGCCAAGGCCCTGTAACGGGGACGGGAGTGGCCGCGGGCCGGTCGCGCGGTTCCCCGTGTCCCCGGGGAACCGCGGTGCCGCCGGGTGCGCCGCCCGCCGCCGCGCCCCCTCAGCCGGCCCGCAGTCCCTCGTTCAGCAGGCTCAGATAGCGTCGGATCTCCGGCTCTCCCGCCCCCGCCAGCTCCGCGGCCGAGGCCACGCCGTGCACCAGGCGCAGCACCTCGATCGGCTCCACGTCGCCTCGTAGCGCGCCCCGCGCCTGCGCCGCCCGCACCAGCCGGGCCGCCGCGCCCTTCACCGTGGTCGCGCACGCCGTCAGCGCCAACGCGCCGCCGCCCGTCACCGCCGAGCCGAGCAGGGCCTTCATCCCCCGCACCTGAAGCGTGCCGACAACCAGCTCGTACAGCCACTCACCGAGCGCCTCGCCCGGCGGGAGTTCCGTCGCCAGTTCGTCGGCCCGTGCCCCCAGCGCCTCGATCCGGTCCACGTACGCCGCCTCCAGCAGCGCCTGCCGGGTCGGGAAGTGCCGGTAGAGCGTGCCCGAGCCGACGCCCGCCCGTTTGGCGATGTCGTCGAGTGACGCGCTCTCCCCGTGCTCGGCGAAGGCCTGCGCCGCCACCTTCAGCAACCGCTCGTAGTTCCGCCGAGCATCGGCGCGCATGGGCCTGCCCTGCGTCATCCACCCACTCCTAGCAGACCGGGGACTCTCTCCGTAGCTTATCGAGCACCGACGGAGACAGTCCCCGGGCCACCTGGTGCGCTCTAGCGCTTGTGCCGCTTCCAGGGCCCGGTGATGGCGAGCATGATGCCGGGGGTCTGGATGTTGGCGAACAGGGTCCGGCCGTCGGGCGAGAAGGTGACGCCGGTGAACTCGCTGTACTCGGGCTCCTCCGCGGTGCCGATGTTCAGCTCGTTGCGGGCGATCGGGTAGGTCCGGCCGCTCTCGGTGGCGCCGAACAGGTGCTGGATGCCCTCGCCGTCCTCGGCGATGACGAGGCCGCCGTAGGGGGAGACGGTGATGTTGTCGGGGCCGTCGAAGGCGCCGTCCTCGGACGGGGCGGGGTTCACCCCGAGCAGCACCTTCAGCGTGAGCGTGCGGCGCTTGGGGTCGTAGAACCAGACCTGGCCGTCGTGCTGGACCGGGCTCTCCTGGCGGGCGAAGGAGGAGACGACGTAGACGCCGCCGTCGCCCCACCACATGCCCTCCAGCTTGCGGGCGCGGGTGACCTGGCCGTCGGTGAACTGCTTGCGCACCGACACGGTCCTGGCGTCACGGTCGGGGACGTCCACCCAGTCCACGCCGTAGACGGTCCCGGTCTTCGTGGCGCGGGACAGGTCGTCCACGAACTTGCCGCCGGAGTCGAAGCACCTGAACGCCTGGAGCACGCCCGCGTCGTCGGCGAGGGTGCGGAGCATGCCGCGGCCGTGGCGGAAGCCGTGCGGCGGGGTCCAGCGGTAGAAGAGGCCGTTGGGGCCGGCGGCGTCCTCGGTCAGGAAGAGGTGGCCGCGCTTGGGGTCGACGACGACGGCCTCGTGGGCGTAGCGGCCGAGCGCCTTGACCGGCTTGGGGTCGCGGTTGGCCCGGCGGTCCTCCGGGTCGACCTCGAAGACATAGCCATGGTCCTTGGTGAAGCCGTTCTTGCCGGCCTTGTCCTCGGTCTCCTCGCAGGTCAGCCAGGTGCCCCACGGGGTCCGGCCGCCCGCGCAGTTGGTGGCGGTGCCGGCGATTCCCACCCACTCGGCGACATGGCCACCGCGGCGGACCTCCACGACGGTGCAGCCGCCGGCCGCGCCCGGGTCGTAGACGAGGCCCTCGGTCAGCGGCACCGGGTGCGGCCAGTTGGCGCGGGCGCCGGCCAGCTCGTGGTTGTTGACGAGCAGGGTGGCGCCGCGGGGGCCGTCGAAGGTGGCGGTGCCGTCGTGGTTGGACGGGGTGAACTCGCCGGACTCCAGCTTGGTCCTGCCGCTGTACGTGATGATCTCGTACGTGAAACCGGCGGGCAGGGCGAGGATGCCGTCCGGGTCGGGCACCAGCGGGCCGTAGCCGACACCGTGGTGGTGGCCCCCGTGCGCGGACTCGGCCTCGGCGCTCTCGGTGTCCGTGGCCGCGAGGGCGTTCGGCGCGGTGGCGAGGGCGCCGACGCTGCCCGCCAGGGCGACCCCGGCACCGGTGATCGCGGATATTGTGGCGAAGTCCCTGCGGGTGAGCGACATGATGTCTCCTGTGACGACGGTGTTCGTGCCGTGGAGTGTGGGGGCCTCGGTTCGGCGCACACGCTCCCGCCCCATCGTGAACGGGAGTTGAACGCCGGGCCACCGCTCGGGCGCCTGTTCCATGAATCCGTATGCGACGGACCATGCCCGGCAAAAACACGCGGCACCTCACCCGCCCCGCGCCGACCCCCGACCTCGCTCACCCCACCGTTCAGCCGCCCGGCACCACCTACGACCGCGCTCGCCCCGGACGCTCAGCCGCCCACCTACGACCGCGCTCGCCCCAGACGCTCAACCACCCGGCGGCGCCACCTGCCCCCGCGCTCGTCCCAGCGCTCAACCGCCCTGCTGGGAGCGTGCCTTGAACGCCGCCTTTCGGGCCTCCTTGGCCACCTTCTTGTCCGGGTGCAGCCGGCCCATCGCGTCCAGCACCTCGGCGATCGCCGGATGCTCCACCCGCCAGGCCGCCGCGAAGAACCCGCCGTGCTGCGCGGCCAGCCCCTCCACCAGCGCCTGCAGCTCCTCGGAGTTGCCCTCGGCCTGGAGCTGCGCGGCCACCGTGTCGATGGTCAGCCAGAACACCATCTCCTGCGACGGCGCCGGCACGCCCGCGGCACCCCGCTCGCTCAGCCAGACCCGGGCGAGGCCGCCCAGCTCGGGGTCGTCCAGCACCTCCCGCAGTGCGGGTTCCGCCTCGGGGCCCACCAGCGACAGTGCCTGCTGGCAGCGCAGCCTGCGCAGCGGGGCGCCCGCGTCCGCACCGCGGGCCGCCGCCAGCAACTCCCGTGCGGCCGTGAGCGGTTCGCGGCGGTCGAGCCACTGTTCGGTCTCGGCCCGGGCGGCGGACCGGCCGAACCGGGCGGTGCCGTCGAGCAGCGCGTCCGCGCCCTTGTCGACCAGCTCGCCGACGGCCGGCGCCTCGAACCCGGCCTCCAGCAGCCGGGCCCGCAGCCCGTACACGCCGAGCGGGGTCAGCCGGACCATGCCGTAGCGGGAGACGTCGGTGTCGTCCACCGGCGCCGCGGGCTCCTCGTCGGCGTCGGCCATCAGGGCCTCGTCCACCGGCTGGTACTCCACGAGTCCGACGGGCTCCAGCACCCGGAACTGGTCGTCCAGCCGCATCATCGCGTCGGAGACCTGCTCCAGGACGTCGTTGGTGGGCTCGCCCATGTCGTCGGGCACGAGCATGGAGGCGGCGAGGGCGGGCAGCGGGACGGCGGTCTCGCCCGGGCCGCCCTCACCGACGGTCAGCAGGTAGAGGTTGCCGAGGACGCCGTCGAGGAATTGCGCCTCGGCCTCCGGGTCCCAGTCGAGTGACGAGAAATCGATCTCGCCGCCCTCGTCCAGAGCGTCGACCAGGTCGTCCAGGTCGGGTACGGCCGCGTCGGCGACGACGGTCTCCAGCGCGGTCAGCCAGACGGTGAGCACGTCCTGCGGGGAGCCGCCGGTGAGCAGCGCCAGCTCCTCGCCCGCCCGGACGGTGCCGGCCTCCTCGTCCACGATCTCGACCAGGCCGGTGTCGACGGCGACCCGCCATGCCTCGCTCGCGTACGCGGCGGCGTCGTCTCCGGTGAGTCCGAGCAGGTCGGCGGCGGCCGGCAGCTGCTCCTCGACCAGCCCGCCGCCCGCGTCCACGCGGGTGGCGGGACCGGCCCAGCGGGCGAGCCGGGCCGCGCGGGAGAGCAACGGCGTGGACAGCGCGGCGCGCGCCAGCTCCGCTTCGGGGTGCAGCCGCGCGGGCGGCAGGGGGGAGCTGTCTGACATCGGCTGGTTCTCCTCGGACCGTGATATGGGCTCAGCCGCTCAGCCTAGACGGATTTCCACCCATGCCGCCCGGTTCATCTCTCCGTAAGCCCTCGTACATGGCCGAAACCTTGACAACTCACGTGCCCAAGCAGGAGATTGACGCGCGTAGAAGTTGGGGGGACAACTGTTCACTCGGCTCTGCGCGTGTCACAGAGGGCCACGAGCCCCGCACGCTCCTGTTCCACCCTCGTCCCGGCGCTCACGCATGTCCCCGGAGGGAATCCCTTGCCGAGCAGGTCTTCCGCGCGCCTCGCCGCGCTCACCGTCGCCGCCGTCTGCAGCGCGGCGTCCGCCGTCGTCCTCACCTCCCCCGCGCACGCCGACTCGGTGCGCGTCCACGACATCCAGGGCACGACCCGGATATCGCCGTTCGCCGGGCAGAAGGTGACGGACGTCCCCGGCATCGTGACGGCCACGCGCACCTACGGGTCCTCCAAAGGCTTCTGGATGCAGGATCCGACCCCCGACGACAACCCCGCCACCAGTGAGGGCGTGTTCGTCTTCACCAGTTCCACGCCGAAGGTCGCGGTCGGCGACTCGGTGACGGTGACCGGCACGGTGTCCGAGTACGTCCCGGGCGGCACCTCGTCCGGCAACCAGTCGCTGACGGAGATCACCAAGCCGGTGATCGCCACCGTCTCCACCGGCAACGCGGTCCCGGCCCCGGTCGTGATCGACGAGCGCTCGGTGCCCGACCACTACACCCCCGCGGGCGACACGGCCGCCGCGGGCTCCGTCAACGGCCTGCCGCTGGAGCCGGAGACGTACGCCCTGGACTACTACGAGTCCCTGGAGGGCATGAACGTCCAGGTCTCCGACGTCCGCGTGGTCACCGCCACCGACCCCTACAGCGAGCTGTGGGTGACGGTGAAGCCGCGCGAGCACCGCACGCACCGCGGCGGCACGCTCTACGGCTCCTACGACTCCCAGAACACCGGCCGGCTCCAGATCCAGTCGCTGGGCTCCACCGCCGACTTCCCGAAGGCCGACGTCGGCGACACGCTCACCGGCACCACCACCGGCCCGATGGACTTCAACCAGTTCGGCGGCTACACCCTCGTCGCGGGCAAGCTCGGCACGCTGGAGAGCGGCGGCCTGGAGCGCGAGACGACGCGGGAGCAGTCGAGCCGCGAGCTGGCGGTGGCGACGTACAACGTCGAGAACCTCGACCCGTCGGACGCCACCTTCGACAAGCACGCCTCCGCGATCGTGAACAACCTGCAGTCGCCCGACATCGTGTCGCTGGAGGAGATCCAGGACAACAACGGCGCCAAGGACGACGGCACGGTCGACGCGAACGAGACCGTGACCAAGCTGATCGACGCGATCGTGGCGGCCGGCGGCCCGAAGTACGACTGGCGCTCGATCAACCCGGTCAACGACCAGGACGGCGGCGAACCCGGCGGCAACATCCGCCAGGTGTTCCTGTTCAACCCGCAGCGGGTGTCCTTCACCGACCGCGCGGGCGGCGGGTCGACCACCGCGGTCGGCGTCACCAAGGTGCACGGCAAGGCGGAGCTGACGGCCTCGCCCGGCCGCGTCGACCCGGCGAACGCGGCCTGGACCAACAGCCGCAAGCCGCTGGCCGGCGAGTTCGTCTTCCGCGGCAGGACCGTCTTCGTGATCGCCAACCACCTCAACTCCAAGGGCGGCGACCAGGCGCTGACCGCGCAGTACCAGCCGCCGGTTCGCGGCTCGGAGGTCCAGCGGCACGCCCAGGCGACGGCGGTCAACGCGTTCGTCAAGGACATCCTGGCCGTGCAGAAGAACGCGGACGTCATCGCGCTCGGGGACATGAACGACTTCGAGTTCTCCGGGACCACGCAGATCCTGGAGGGCGACGGCGCGCTGTGGTCGGCGATCAAGTCGCTGCCCAGGCGCGAGCGGTACACCTACGACTACCAGGGCAACCAGCAGGTCCTGGACCAGATCCTGATCAGCCCGGCGATCCGGCGCGGCTGCGACTTCGAGTACGACAGCGTGCACATCAACTCGGAGTTCCACGACCAGATCAGCGACCACGACCCGCAGGTGCTGCGGTTCCGTCCGTGACACGGCGGCGGGACCGGCCGGGCGGAGCGCCCGGCCGGTCCCGCCGTCCTGTGCTCACCGGTGCCGGTCGGCCCTGCGCCAGAGCACGGCCGCGCCGACGAGGGCCGCGCCCACCGCGCCCACGATCAGCGCCGGCCGGGGGTTGCGCCGCGCGGCGCCCATGGCCTTGCGCACCGGCATCCTCGGGTCGTGCTGCACGGCATGCCCGGCGTGGGCCGCCCGGTCCTGCAGGGCGTGCCCGGCCTGCAGCGCCCGGTCCTGCAGGGCGTGCCCGCCGTGGCCGGTCCGCTCCTGCACGAGGTGGCCGGCCTTGGTCATGCGTTCCTGCGCACTGTGGCCGGCCCGGGTGGCGCGGTCCTGCACCAGGTGTCCGGCCTTGGCCGCGCGGTCCTGCACACCGTGCCCGGCATGGGCGGCGCCGGAGCGCAGCTGGACGGTCATGGCGCCGGCCTTGTCCATCAGGTCGGCGGCCCGCGCCCGGGCCCGGCCCTTCACGTCGGCCCGGCCGACCAGCTGGGCGACGGTGTCGCCGAGCTGGCTCCGGGTGTGTTCGATCTGCCGCCGCAGCTCGTCGGGGCCCTTGGCGCCGAAGCCGTGCGGGTTGCTGTGCTTCATCGGTGTGCCCTTTCCCTGATCGTGTCGACGTCCGCCCTGACGCTGCCGAGCGTCTCCTCCGGTGCGGGCGGGGCGGCACGGCGCAGCTGGGCGCGGCCGGCCGCGGCCAGCAGGGCGGCCACGGCGAAGAACACCGCGGCCACGATCAGCGCCGCCGCCCACACGGGCAGTACCAGCCAGAGGGCGGCGGTGGCCGCTCCGGCCAGGACGATCAGCCCGACGTAGCCGACGGCGCCCGCGGCGCCCAGCAGTCCGCCGCCGCGTCCGGCCCGGCGTCCCTTCTCGGCCAGCTCCTCCTTGGCGAGGGCGACCTCCTGCCGCAGGAGCCGGGAAAGCTGTTCGGTGGCCCTGCCGACGAGTTCTCCGGTGGAGGGGTGCCCGTCGGCCGCGGGCCGTGTCTGCGGGGTCACGGTCACGGCGTTCCGCCTCCTCTCTGTGCGGAACCTCCGGGTACCCGGACCGGAGGTCCTTAGCCCTGCTCGCCGCCTCCGGTCCCGCGCTCGCCGAGCCGTGCCAGTTGGGACTGCAGCCAGTCCAGGCGCGCCTGCAACAAGGCCGCCTCGGCGACGAGTTCGGGCACACCCAGCCCGTCGGCGGCCGGCAACCCCGGGTGCGCGGGCCCGGTGCCGCCGCCGGCGGCGACCACCCGCAGCCCCTGCCCGGCCAGCCGCGCGAACCCCGTGAGCGAGACGGACGTACGCCCGCGCGCACAGCCCGCACAGGCGGGGGCCAGGGCCCGCCAGCCCGGCCGGCCCCACCCGGCGTCCGCCAGCACCAGGGCGGCGGCGCCACAGTCGCAGGGTCCGGCGGTGGCGGTGCGCACCCGCTGCCGGGCGTGGCGGAAGCCGCGCTCGAAACGGATGTAGGCGCCGAGGACGGAGACCTCCAGCAGGACGGCCGCCCGGTGTTCGGCGGTGCACAGCAGGGCCTCGGCGGCGGCCCGGCTGTGGACGCAGTGGAAGCCGCAGTCGCAGCGGCGGGCGGGCGGGCGGTGGCGCAGGCCGTAGACGCAGGAGGCGTCGTCCAGGACGGCGTACGGCAGCGCACCGCCGAGCGACACACCGGTGAACCCGGCCCGGGTGCCGTCCTGGGACAGCACCGGGTGGGCGATCTTGTATCCGGTCGGCGGCTCCGTCGGGCGTTCCGCCGGGAGCCGCAGCCTCATCGGACGGCCGGCACCTCGTCGCGGGCCGGCTCGGCCGGTTCGGCCGGTTCGGTGCGGACGGTCTCCTCGGGGAGCGGGAGTTCCTCCGCGTGGACGGACGGCCGCTCCTCGGCGACCCCGGTGGCCAGTGCCTTGCCGAGCTTCATGGCGCCTCCCATGACCTGACGTCGGTGACCCTCCGGCCATAGTGACCCATGACTGCCGGGTTGGACACAGGAACTCCGGCCGGACGCCCAGGAGATTCAGTATTGCTTGACATTACTGCGTAGCAGAATTAAGTAGAGCTTCACCGAGGTCCTGCCCAGACTTACCTCCATGACGAGCACACGCAAGCGCCCGCCCTTCGGCCGCACCCTCTGCGCGATGATCACGCCGTTCACCGGGACGGGCGCGCTCGACCTGGACGGCGCCCGGCGGCTGGCCGAGCGGCTGGTCGCGGAGGGCTGCGACGGGCTGGTTCTCAACGGGACCACGGGGGAATCGCCCACCACCACCGACGACGAGAAGACGCGGCTGGTCACGGCCGTACGGGAGGCGGTCGGCGACCGGGCCGCGCTGGTCACGGGCGTGGGCACGGCCGACACCCGGCACACGGTGGAGTCTGCCCTCGCGGCCGCCGAAGCGGGCGCCGACGGCGTCCTGGTGGTGACGCCGTACTACAGCCGCCCACCGCAGGAGGCCGTGGCCGACCACTTCCGCCAGGTCGCCGACGCGAGCGAACTGCCGGTGATGCTCTACGACATCCCGGGCCGCACCGGGACCCGGATCGAGCCGGAGACGATGATCCGCCTCGCCGGGCACCCCCGGATCGTGGCCGTCAAGGACTGCTCCTACGACTTCCTCGGCACTCAGAAGGTGCTGTCGCAGACCGAGTTGGCGTACTACTCGGGCTGCGACGAGCATGTGCTGGCGCTGTACGCGGTCGGTGCCGCGGGCTGCGTGAGCACGATCGCGAACGCCGTACCGGCTCATGTCGCCGCGATCCTGGACGCGTTCGACGCCGGCGACACCGCCCGGGCGGCCGAACTCCAGCTGGCGGCCACGCCGTTGACCGAGGCGATGATGGGCTCGGGGCTGCCGGGGACGGTGACCGCCAAGGCCCTCCTGGGCCGCCTCGGCCTGCCCGCGGGCCCGGTCCGCGCACCACTGCTGCCGGCCGGCCCGGAGACCACCGACGGACTGCTGGCACGGTACGAGGCACTCACCCGGGCGTGACCACGGCTCCGCGAACACCGGATGCCGGGTCCGCCTGCCGCCGCGGGAAACTCCCCCGAGCCGGCCGCACCCCTGCCCTACGGTGTCCCCATGAGCCGCCCCCTGCTGTTCCTGGACGTCGACGGCCCCCTCAACCCGTACGCGGCCCAGCCGGAGCGCCGGCCCGAGGGCTACACGACGATCCGGGTGCCCCGGCACGCGCGGCGCCCCCTGCGGGTCTGGCTGAACCCGGCCCACGGCCCGGCCCTGCTCCGGCTCGGCTACGACCTGTGCTGGGCGACGACCTGGATGGCCGACGCCAACACCTGGATCGCCCCGGTCGTCGGCCTGCCCGAGCTGCCGTACGTCGACTTCGGCGGGGGCCTGTTCGCCGAGCGCCCCGACGGCGTCCACTGGAAGACGGAGGCCATCGTCGCGTACGCCGAGGGCCGGCCGTTCGCCTGGGTGGACGACGAGCAGAGCCCGGCGGACACGCTGTACGTCCGGGCCGCCCATCCCGGGCCCGCCCTGCTCCACCACGTGGACCCGAGGATCGGCCTGCGCGAGACCGACTTCGCCGCGCTGCGGGAGTTCGCACGAGCCCCGTCCGCCTGAGCACCGCGGGCCTGGCCCCCACCAGCCCGTCGGCCCAGTGCAAGAAGAGCGCCCTTCCACGGCCGGCCTCGGGCGGTGGAAGGGCGCTCATGGGCGACCGGTTTCGGCCGCCGTCGGTCAGTTGTGGCTGTGCAGGACGTCGTTCAGGCCGCCCCAGACCGCGTTGTTCGGGCGGGCCTCGACCGCGCCGGTGACCGAGTTGCGGCGGAAGAGGATGTGGGAGGCGCCGCTCAGCTCGCGGGCCTTGACGATCTGGCCGTCGGGCATGGTGATCCGGGTGCCCGCGGTGATGTAGAGGCCGGCCTCGACCACGCACTCGTCGCCGAGCGCGATGCCGACGCCCGCCTCGGCGCCGACCAGGCAGCGCTCGCCGATGGAGATGATCACGTTGCCGCCGCCGGACAGCGTGCCCATGGTGGAGGCACCGCCGCCGATGTCCGAGCCGTCGCCGACCACGACACCCGCGGAGATCCGGCCCTCGACCATGGAGGTGCCGAGCGTGCCGGCGTTGAAGTTGACGAAGCCCTCATGCATGACCGTGGTGCCGGCCGCGAGGTGCGCGCCCAGGCGGACCCGGTCGGCGTCGGCGATGCGCACGCCCTTCGGCGCGACGTAGTCCGTCATGCGCGGGAACTTGTCGACCGAGGTCACCTGGAGGTGCAGGCCCTCGGCGCGGGCGTTCAGGCGCACCTTCTCGAGGTCGTCCACGGCGACCGGGCCGAGCGAGGTCCAGGCGACGTTGGCGAGGTGGCCGAAGATGCCGTCCAGGTTCTGGCCGTGCGGCTTGACCAGGCGGTGCGAGAGCAGGTGCAGGCGCAGGTAGACGTCGTGCGCGTCGAGCGGCTTCTCGTCCAGCGAGGCGATGACCGTGCGGACCGCGACCACCTCGACGCCCCGGCGGGCGTCCGGGCCGGTGGCCGCCGTCGCGCCGCCGCCCAGCAGCTGGGCCGCCTGCTCGGCGGTCAGCCGCTCGGTGCCGGCCGGGCCCGGCTCCGCCACCAGCTCGGGGGCCGGGAACCAGGTGTCGAGGACGGTGCCGTCGGAGGCGATCGTGGCGAGGCCGGCGGCGACGGCGCCGGTGGTACGGGTTGCAGACTCGGTCATGGAGCAAAACCTAACGTGGGCGGGGTGGTGAGGGCGAACCGCGTCTCACGTGCCGGGCGTGGCTTCAGGGGATCAGCCGAGCCAGCAGGGTCCGGGCGTGCTCCTCGTCGTACGAACCGCCCGTCAGCAGCACCTGGAGACAGATGCCGTCCATCAGCGCGAGCAGGGCCCGCGCCGTCACCGGGTCCGTGCGCCGGGCCAGCAGTGCCGCCGCCTGATCGGTCCACTCGGCGGCGACCGGACGCAGGGCCGGGCGGCGCAGCGCCGCCAGGTACAGCTCGTACTCCAGCTCCACACCGGTGCGGTCGCCGCCCAGCCACTGCCCCAGGGCCCGGGCGAGGTCCGCGGCGAGGTCGCCCCGGCCGTCGTCCGGCAGCAGCTCGGCCAGCACCCCGCCGAACCCCTCGTTCGCCTGCCGCAGCGCGGCCACCAGCAGTTCTTCCAGGGTGGCGAAGTGGTAGGTGGTGGAGCCGAGCGGTACGTCGGCCTCGGCGGCGACCGTGCGGTGGCTCAGCCCGGCGATGCCGTCCCGGCCGACCACCCGGATCGCGGCGTCGGTGATCCGCTGCCGGCGCTCGGGGTCGTAGCGGCGGCCCATCAGTGGCTCGCCCCGCCCAGGTTGAGCACCACCACTCCCCCGATGATCAGCAGGATCCCGGCGACCTTGGGCACGCTCAGCCCCTCCCCGAACAGCAGCAGCCCGAGCACGGCGATGGCCGCGGTGCCCACCCCGGACCATATGGCGTACGCGGTGCCGATCTGGACGGTCTTCAGCGTCTGGGCCAGCAGCGCGAACGAGACGACGTACCCGAGGGCGGTCGCGAGCGAGGGCCAGAACCGGCTGAAGCCCTCGGTGTACTTCATCGCCGTCGTGGCGGCGACCTCGGCGGCGATGGCGCCGGCGAGCGTCAGGTATCCCATGTGGACGAGCGTACACAGCGTTGCGTACGCGCGTACACAACGGGCGGGCCGGGCCGAGCACGACGAAGCGGCGGCACCCGGGCAGGTGCCGCCGCTTCACGCACGCGAGGGGGTCAGACGTTGAACCCGAGCGCCCTCAGCTGCTCACGGCCGTCGTCCGTGATCTTGTCGGGGCCCCACGGCGGCATCCAGACCCAGTTGATGCGCAGCTCGCTGACGAGACCGTCCGTGGCGGACTTGGCCTGGTCCTCGATGACGTCCGTCAGCGGGCAGGCCGCCGACGTCAGGGTCATGTCGACCGTGGCCACGTTGGAGTCGTCGACGTGGATGCCGTAGATCAGCCCGAGGTTGACCACGTCGATGCCCAGCTCGGGGTCGACGACGTCCATCAGGGCCTCACGGAGTTCCTCCTCCGAGGCCGGCTTCATCTCCACGGTGTCGCTCATACGGTCTTCCTTTCGGCGTCGGCGCCATCCAGTGCCTGGGCCGTCGCGTCCTTCCACGCCATCCAGCTCAGGAGGGCGCACTTGACCCGCGCGGGGTACTTGGAGACACCGGCGAACGCGACCGCGTCCTCCAGGACCTCCTCCATCGCGTCGTCGGGCTCGAGCCGGCCCTTGGACTGCATCAGCTCCAGGAATGTCTCCTGGATCTTCTGCGCGTCGGCCAGCTCCCTGCCGACGAGAAGTTCGTTGAGCACGGAGGCCGAGGCCTGGCTGATGGAGCAGCCCTGTCCCTCGTAGGAGACGTCCTCGATCCTCGTGCCGTCGTACTTCACTCGAAGGGTGATCTCGTCGCCGCACGTCGGGTTCACGTGGTGCACCTCGGCGTCGCCATCCCTCAGACCACGCCCGTGCGGGTGCTTGTAGTGGTCCAGGATGACTTCCTGGTACATCGAATCCAGCTTCACGGTCTCAGCTCACGCCTCTCAGCCGAAGAAGTTCCGTACGTGCTCCAGACCGTCGACCAGAGCGTCGATCTCGGCCGGCGTGGAGTACAGATAGAACGACGCTCGGGTGGTCGCAGGAATTCCGTAGCGCAGGCAGACCGGGCGGGCGCAGTGGTGGCCGACGCGGACCGCGATGCCCTGCTCGTCGAGAACCTGGCCGACGTCGTGCGGGTGGATGTCACCGAGCGTGAAGGAGATCGCCGCGCCCCGGTCCTCGGCCGTGGTGGGGCCGATGATCCTCAGGTCCGGGACCTCGGCCAGCCGCCGGACGGCGTACTCCGTCAGCGCGTGCTCGTGGGCGAGGATCTTGTCCATGCCGATCGAGTTGAGGTAGTCGATCGCCGCGCCGAGGCCGACCGCCTGGGCGACCGGCGGGGTGCCCGCCTCGAACTTGTGCGGTGCCGGAGCGTAGGTGGAGGAGTGCATCGAGACGGTCTCGATCATCTCGCCGCCGCCGAGGAACGGGGGCAGGTCCTCCAGCAGCTCCTGGCGGCCCCACAGCACGCCGATGCCGGTCGGGCCGCACATCTTGTGGCCGGTGAAGGCCACGAAGTCGGCCTGCAGGGCCTGGACGTCCAGCGGCATGTGCGGCGCGGCCTGGGAGGCGTCGATGCAGACGAGCGCGCCGACCTCCTGGGCGCGGCGGACTATCGCCTCGACCGGGTTGAGGGTGCCCAGGATGTTCGACACCAGCACGAAGGAGACGATCTTCGTCTTCTCCGTGATGACCTCGTCGATGTTCGACAGGTCCAGGCGGCCGTCGTCCGTGAGGCCGAACCACTTCAGCTTCGCGCCCGTGCGCTGCGCCAGCAGCTGCCACGGCACGATGTTGGAGTGGTGCTCCATCTCCGTGATGACGATCTCGGTCTCGTGGTCCACGCGGTAGGGCTCGTCGGCCCAGCCCAGCATGTTCGCCACGAGGTTCAGCGACTCGGAGGCGTTCTTGGTGAAGATCACCTCGTCGCGGCTCGGCGCGTTGATGAACTCGGCGACCTTGTCGCGCGCGCCCTCGTACAGCGCCGTGGCCTCCTCGGCGAGCACATGCACACCGCGGTGGACGTTGGCGTTGTAGCGCTCGTAGTACTCGCTCAGGGCGTCCAGTACCTGGCGCGGCTTCTGCGAGGTCGCCGCGTTGTCCAGGTACACGAGCTTCCGGTCGTCGTGGACCAGACGGTCCAGGATCGGGAAGTCCTTGCGGATCGCCTCTGTGTCGAGGAGGCCCGGCAGCTGCGTCACGCGGATACGCCACCCTTCGTGTATGCCTCGTAGCCCTCGTTCTCCAGCTTGTCGGCCAGCTCGGCGCCGCCGGACTCGACGATGCGGCCGCCGGAGAAGACGTGGACGAAGTCGGGCTTGATGTAGCGCAGGATGCGCGTGTAGTGCGTGATCAGCAGGGTGCCGACCTCGCCGGTCTCGCGGACGCGGTTGACGCCCTCGGAGACGATGCGCAGGGCGTCGACGTCCAGGCCGGAGTCGGTCTCGTCCAGGATCGCCATCTTCGGCTTGAGCAGCTCGAGCTGGAGAATCTCGTGGCGCTTCTTCTCACCGCCGGAGAAGCCCTCGTTCACGTTGCGCTCGGCGAAGGACGGGTCCATGTTGAGGCGCTCCATGGCCTCCTTGACCTCCTTCACCCAGGTGCGCAGCTTCGGGGCCTCGCCGCGGATCGCGGTGGCGGAGGTGCGCAGGAAGTTGGAGACCGAGACGCCGGGGACCTCGACCGGGTACTGCATCGCCAGGAACAGGCCCGCGCGGGCACGCTCGTCGACGGACATCTCCAGGACGTCCTCGCCGTCGAGCAGCACGGTGCCCTTGGTGATCGTGTACTTCGGGTGACCCGCGAGCGAGTAGGCGAGGGTCGACTTGCCCGAGCCGTTGGGGCCCATGATGGCGTGCGTCTCGCCCTGCTTCACGGTGAGGTCGACGCCCTTGAGGATCTCCTTCGTGGCGTTGTCGGCCTCGACGGTGACGTGCAGGTCTCGGATTTCAAGCGTTGCCATGGGTGCCTCAGGACTCCTGGGTGAGGGAGACGAGAACGTCGTCCCCTTCGATCTTTACGGGGTAAACGGGGACGGGGCGCGTCGCGGGAAGGCCGGACGGCTTGCCGGTGCGCAGGTCGAAGGCGGAGCCGTGCAGCCAGCACTCGATCTGGCAGTCCTCCACCTCGCCCTCGGAGAGGGAGACGTTCGCGTGCGAGCAGATGTCGTTGATCGCGAACACCTCTCCCCCGGTCTTCACGACCGAGACCGGCGTGCCGTCGAGCTCCACCCGCTTGGGGGTGTCCTCCGTCAGCTCGCTCAGCCCACAGGCGCGTACGAAGGTGCTGGTCATGCGACCGACGCCTCCAGCTCTTCCTCGATCTTGGCCAGCAGGCGCTCCTGGATGTCGGCGACGCCGATCTGCTGGACCAGCTCGGCGAAGAAGCCGCGGACCACCAGGCGGCGGGCCTCGTGCTCCGGGATGCCGCGGGCCATCAGGTAGAAGAGCTGCTCGTCGTCGAAGCGGCCGGTGGCGGAGGCGTGGCCGGCGCCGACGATCTCGCCGGTCTCGATCTCGAGGTTCGGCACCGAGTCGACGCGCGCGCCGTCCGTGAGGACGAGGTTGCGGTTCATCTCGTAGGTGTCGGTGCCCTCGGCGGCCGCCTCGATCAGCACGTCGCCGATCCACACGGCGTGCGCGCTCTCGCCCTGCAGCGCGCCCTTGTACATGACGTTGGACTTGCAGTGCGGGGTGTTGTGGTCGACCAGGAGGCGGTGCTCCTGGTGCTGGCCGGAGTCGGTGAAGTACAGCCCGAACAGCTCGGCCTCACCGCCGGTGCCCGCGTAGGCGACGCGCGGGTGCAGCCGCACCAGGTCGCCGCCGAAGGTGACCACGAACGACCTGAAGGTGGCGTCCCGGCCGATCAGCGCGTTGTGCTGGCCCACGTGGACGGCCTTGTCGTCCCAGTCCTGGACGGAGACGACGGTCAGCTTGGCGCCGTCGCCCAGGACGTAGTCGACGTTGGCGGCGAGCACGGCGTCGCCGGTGTGGTCGATGACGACGACGGCCTCGGCGAAGGCACCCAGTTCCACCACCTGGTGGCCGTAGGCGACCCCGCCCTCGCCGTGCACGGCGATCCGGATCGGCTCGGCGAGCACCGTCTCCTTGGGCACGGTGATCACGCCGGCCTGCTCGAAGGCCGAGTACGCCTGGGCGGCGACACGGTCCACGGGGGTGCCGGCCCTGCCGATACGGGCGTCGTCGCGGCCGACGGTCTCGACGGTCACGCCCTCGGGGGCCTGGACGTCCACCTTCACGCCGCCGCCGGTGGCGACCGCGGTGCCGTCGTGCAGCCCGCGCAGCCGCTCCAGCGGCGTGAACCGCCACTCCTCCTCACGGCCGTGGGGGACGGGGAAGTCCGCCACGTCGAAGGACGGGGGCGCGCTCATGCGCGTGGCGACGGTCGACTCGGCGGCCACCGCGATCTGGCCGGCGGTGGTGGACCCGACCGGGTAATTCTGAGCCTCAGCCATGGCTGTCGGTCTGCTCTCTTTCCTGCGTCAGTTTCGCTGGCTGTCGTCCGGGAGTGCGGGGCCTCAGCCGACCGCGCCTTCCATCTGCAGCTCGATCAGCCGGTTGAGTTCGAGGGCGTACTCCATGGGCAGTTCCTTGGCGATGGGCTCGACGAAGCCGCGCACGATCATCGCCATCGCCTCGAACTCGCTCAGACCGCGGCTCATCAGGTAGAAGAGCTGGTCCTCGGAGACCTTCGAGACGGTCGCCTCATGGCCCATCGACACGTCGTCCTCGCGGACGTCCACGTAGGGGTACGTGTCGGAGCGGGAGATGGTGTCGACGAGCAGCGCGTCGCACAGCACGTTCGACTTGGAACCGTGGGCGCCCTCACCGATCTCGACCAGACCGCGGTAGGAGGTACGGCCGCCGCCGCGCGCCACCGACTTGGAGACGATGTTGGACGAGGTGTTCGGCGCCATGTGGACCATCTTGGAGCCGGCGTCCTGGTGCTGGCCCTCGCCCGCGAAGGCGATGGACAGGGTCTCGCCCTTGGCGTGCTCGCCCATCAGGTAGACGGCCGGGTACTTCATCGTCACCTTGGAGCCGATGTTGCCGTCGATCCACTCCATGGTGGCGCCCTCGTAGGCGACGGCACGCTTGGTGACCAGGTTGTAGACGTTGTTCGACCAGTTCTGGATGGTCGTGTACCGGCAGCGGGCGCCCTTCTTCACGATGATCTCGACCACCGCGGAGTGCAGGGAGTCCGACTTGTAGATCGGGGCGGTGCAGCCCTCGACGTAGTGGACGTAGGCGTCCTCGTCGACGATGATCAGCGTCCGCTCGAACTGGCCCATGTTCTCCGTGTTGATGCGGAAGTAGGCCTGGAGCGGGATCTCCACGTGCACGCCCTTCGGCACGTAGATGAAGGAGCCGCCGGACCACACGGCGGTGTTCAGCGCGGCGAACTTGTTGTCACCGGCCGGGATCACCGTGCCGAAGTACTCCTTGAAGAGCTCCGGGTGCTCCTTCAGCGCGGTGTCGGTGTCCAGGAAGATGACACCCTGCTCCTCCAGGTCCTCGCGGATCTGGTGGTAGACGACCTCGGACTCGTACTGTGCGGCGACACCGGCGACGAGGCGCTGCTTCTCCGCCTCGGGGATGCCGAGCTTGTCGTACGTGTTCTTGATGTCCTCGGGCAGATCCTCCCAGGACTCCGCCTGCTTCTCCGTGGAGCGCACGAAGTACTTGATGTTGTCGAAGTCGATGCCGGAGAGGTCGGAGCCCCAGTTCGGCATCGGCTTCTTCTCGAAGAGCTTCAGGCCCTTCAGGCGCAGCTTCGTCATCCACTCCGGCTCGGACTTCTTGCCCGAGATGTCGAGGACGACGTCCTCGTTCAGGCCGCGGCGCGCGGACGCACCGGCCACGTCGGAGTCGGCCCAGCCGTATTCGTACTTGCCCAGGCCCTCGAGTTCGGGGTGAGCAGTCTCCGTGGGGAGAGTCATGCGGGGTTCCTCCCGGCCGTGCTTGCAGGTGCGTCAGTGGAAATCTTGGGGATGAACGTCGTGCAGACGCCGTCGCCGTGCGCGATGGTCGCCAGCCGCTGGACGTGGGTACCCAGCAGCTCGGCGAAGATCTCGGTCTCCGCCTCGCACAGCTGCGGGAACTGTTCCGCGACGTGGGCGACCGGGCAGTGGTGCTGGCAGAGCTGCTCGCCGACCGGTGCGCTGCGCGCCGTAGCAGCGTACCCGTCGGCGCTCAAGGCCCTGGCCAGCGCTTCGGCGCGTTTGTCGGGTGTCACGGACTCGATCGCCTCGCGGTACGTGCTCGCCTGGGCGGCGATCCGGGCGCGGGCGAAGGCGGCGACCGCCTCGGAGCCGCCCTCCCGCTCGGCGATCCAGCGGAGCGCGTCCGCGGCGAGCTTGTCGTACGACTGGTCGAAGGCGTCCCGGCCGCAGTCGGTGAGCGCGAAGACCTTGGCGGGCCGGCCACGCGTGCGCGTGCCGTAGACCCGCTGCTCGCGCGCCGCCACGACGTCGTCGGCGACCAGCGCGTCCAGGTGACGCCGCACGGCCGCCTGGGTCAGTCCCAGCCGGCCGGCGAGTTCGGCGACGGTCGACGGGCCGTGGTCCAGGATGGACCGCGCGACCCGGTTGCGCGTCGAGCGCTCACCGGTCGCTAGCTCCTCCTGGGGGGTCCCCGTGGGGGTCTCCCGAGCCTCGCCGACGTTTTTCACAACGCCATTGTTGCGTAATTCCGCGGAACCTGACAAGCGACGTCCGGATCACCGAACGGTGCCCTGCGTCACTTAGGCATACCTAATCCGACCTGCGGAAACGATCTTCTGACCGATCGGATCCGGACTGTTCCGAGAAGGGTTCCGGGCTCTTCCGAGAACAATCCGGTAGCGCCCCGCGACCCTGTCCGGAAGACTCCCGGACCATGCCCACACCCCCTCCGACCGGCCCTCTTGTCACGCGCGACGCCATCGCGGCAGGTATGCGCCTGCTGGGTGTCGAGACCGGCGAGACCCTCCTCGTGCACTCCTCGCTCAGCTCCCTCGGCTGGGTGAACGGCGGCGCGGTCGCCGTCGTCCAGGCCCTCCTCGACGCGCTCGGCCCCGCCGGCACGCTCGTCGTCCCGACCCAGACCGGCGACCAGTCCGATCCGGCCGTATGGGGGAATCCGCCGGTGCCCGAGGAGTGGTGGGACCGGATCCGCGCCACCATGCCCCCGTACGACCCGCTGATCACCCCCTCGCTCGGGGTCGGCGTGATACCCGAGACCGTGCGGACCTGGCCGGGCGCCCTGCGCAGCGCACACCCGCAGACCTCCTTCGCCGCGCTCGGCCCCCGCGCGCGGGAGATCACCGCGGACCACGCCCCGGACTGCCGGCTCGGCGAGCGCAGCCCACTGGCCCGGCTGGAGCGGCTGGGCGCCCGGGTGCTGCTGCTCGGCGCGGGCTACGACTCCTGCACCGCCTTCCATCTGGCCGAGTACCGGACCCCCACGCCCCGCGTGGAGGTCGGCCGGCCCGCTCCGGGCGGTGGCTGGGAGACGGTGGTCGAGGTCTCGATCAGCTCCGACCGGTTCGACGAGCTGGGGCACGACTACGAACGGGACCGGCCGGTCCTGCGCGGGCGGGTGGGCGCCGCGCGGGCCAGGCTGTTCCCGCTGGCGGACGCCGTCGCCTACGCCGAGCGGTGGCTGCCGCTGCACCGGCCCCGTGCGGAGGACTTCCCCCACCCGGCCGCCTGAACGGCAAGCGGTCTCCTTAGACTCTGGACCCATGCGAAGTGAGCCCGTGGTCCAGGTGCAGGCCTTGGTGAAGCGGTACGGCACGAAGACCGCGGTGGACGGCCTGGACCTGGTGGCCCGGCCGGGCGTGACCGCCGTACTCGGCCCCAACGGGGCGGGGAAGACGACCACGGTCGAGACCTGCGAGGGGTACCGGAAACCGGATTCCGGCACGGTGCGCGTCCTGGGCCTCGACCCGGTACGGCAGTCCGCCGAGCTGCGGCCCCGCGTCGGCGTCATGCTCCAGTCCGGGGGCGTGTACTCGGGCGCCCGCGCGGACGAGATGCTCCGGCACGTCGCGAGGCTGCACGCGCACCCGCTGGACGTCGACGCCCTGATCGAACGCCTCGGCCTCGGCTCCTGCGGCCGGACCGGCTACCGCCGGCTGTCCGGCGGCCAGCAGCAGCGGCTCGCGCTCGCCATGGCCGTCGTGGGCCGCCCGGAGCTGGTGTTCCTGGACGAGCCGACGGCCGGCCTCGACCCGCAGGCCCGCCGGGCCACCTGGGACCTCGTGCGGGACCTGCGCGCCGACGGCGTCTCGGTGATCCTGACCACCCACCACATGGACGAGGCCGAGCAGCTCGCCGACGACGTGGCGATCATCGACGGCGGCCGGGTCATCGCCCAGGGCTCCCCGGAGGAGCTGTGCAAGGGCGGCGCCGAGAACACCCTGCGCTTCACCGGCCGCCCCGGCCTCGACATCGGTTCCCTGCTCAAGGCCCTCCCGGCCGACTGCACGGCCGCCGAGCTGACCCCGGGCGCCTACCGGGTCGTCGGCGACGTCGACCCCCAGCTGCTGGCCACGGTCGCCTCCTGGTGCGCCCAGCACGGGGTGATGCCGGACCGGATCTCGGTGGAGCGGCACACACTGGAAGACGTCTTCCTGGAGCTGACCGGCAAGGAGCTGCGCTCGTGACCACCGCGGGTACGTACACCCCCAAGCCCGGAGCCGCCCCGCTCCCCCGCATGATCGCGGCGCAGGCGGCGCTGGAGACGAAGATGCTGCTGCGCAACGGCGAGCAGCTGCTGCTGACGGTCGTCATCCCGACCCTGCTGCTGGTGCTCTTCAGCTCGGTCGACATCGTGGACACCGGCAAGGGCGAAGCCGTCGACTTCCTCGCCCCGGGCATCCTGGCCCTGGCCGTGATGTCGACGGCGTTCACCGGCCAGGCCATCGCCACGGGGTTCGAGCGCCGCTACGGCGTGCTGAAGCGGCTCGCCTCGTCGCCGCTGCCCCGCTGGGGCCTGATGACCGCGAAGACGGTGTCCGTGCTGGTCACGGAGGTTCTCCAGGTCGTCCTGCTGACCGTCATCGCCTTCGCGCTGGGCTGGTCCCCGCACGGCGACCCCGCCTCCGTCCTGCTGCTGCTCGTCGTCGGCACCGCCGCCTTCTCGGGGCTCGGTCTGCTGATGGCGGGCACCCTGAAGGCGGAGGCGACGCTGGCCGCGGCCAACCTGGTGTTCCTGCTGCTGCTCGTGGGCGGCGGGGTGATCGTGCCGCTGGAGAAGTTCGGCCCGGCGGGCGAGCACGTGCTCGGTCTGCTGCCGATCTCCGCGCTGTCGGGCGGCCTGCGGGACGTGCTCCAGCACGGCGCCGGCACGCCCTGGGGCGACCTGGGGATCCTCGCCGTGTGGGCGGTGGCCGGGCTGGCGGCCGCCGGAAGGTTCTTCCGCTGGGAGTGACCCCGCACCGGCTCCTGTAGGGGCTCCTGTAAGGGGTCCCGGGAGCGGGAGCGACCCGCGCGGGGAGGCGACCCTCGTGAACGCGTGCACAAGCGGCGGCCTACGATGGTGCGCGTGCCCAAGCTGAACCCGGCCGACGCCCAGGCGGCCCTGCGCAACCCGCTCGCCTTCATCGCCGACCGCTGGACCCCGGATCCCCGGACCGTCCGGCGGGCGGCCCTCGCCGCGCTCGTCATGTCGGTGGTCATCGTCGTCACCGGCGGCGCGGTCCGCCTGACCGGCTCCGGCCTCGGCTGCCCGACCTGGCCCACCTGCACCGACGACTCGCTGACCACCACCCGGGCCATGGGCTTCCACGGGGTCGTCGAGTTCGGCAACCGCATGCTGACGTACGTGCTGTGCGCCGCCGTCGGCTGGGCCATCATCGCCGCCCGCTCCCAGAAGCCCTGGCGGCGCGACCTGACCCGGCTCGGCTGGGCCCAGTTCTGGGTGGTCATGGGCAACGCGGTGCTCGGCGGCATCGTCGTCCTGGTCGGCCTCAACCCGTACATCGTCGCCGCGCACTTCCTGCTCTCCACGGCCCTGATCACCATCGCCACGGTGATGTGGCAGCGCACCCGCGAGGGCGACACCGCGCCGCGTCCGCTGGCCGGCAAGGCCGTACGGCAGCTGGTGTGGTCCCTGGTGATCGCGTCCGCGCTGCTCATCGCGGCCGGCACGGTGGTGACCGGGGCCGGGCCGCACGCCGGCGACTCCAGCGAGGTCGAGCGCATCCCGATCGACTGGGAGACGGTCGCCAAGCTGCACGCGGTGCTCGCCTGGATCGTGGTGACGCTGACGTTCGCCCTGTGGTTCGTGCTGAAGGCGGTCGACGCGCCGAAGGGCCCGCTGTCCCGGACGCGTGAGCTGTTCCTGGTCCTGCTCGCCCAGGGCGTCATCGGTTACGTGCAGTACTTCACGCACCTGCCCGAGATGCTGGTCGCCCTGCACATGCTCGGCTCCTGCCTGATCTGGATTGCCGCCCTGCGCGTCCTGCTCTCGCTGCGCGAGCGTCCGGAGGCCGCCGTGGACCTGCCGGGCCCCGCGGCCGAGGTGACGGCCGGCTCACGCGCCTGAGTCACCCGTACGTGGTGACGAGGGCGTCGATGGCCGGGCCCAGATAGCCACGGGTCAGCTCCGCCCGGCGGGCGAGCCGGCCGGCACCGGCCGGGGCGGGGGCGGGGGCGTCGTACCGGCGGCGGGCGATGTCCTCGACGACCTCGGCCGGAGCGCCGAGCGCCGGCAGCTCGGCCAGGGCCTGTCGCTTGGAGATCAGCCGCCCGTCCCGCAGGGTCACGGTGGCCCGGGCGAAGGTCAGCAGGCCCAGGTCCACCCAGACGTCCTGCCGCCACAGCCGCGCCTTGTCGACCGCCGGGCGCCAGAAGGTCCGCTGGTCGCGTACGACGAAGCGGTCGAGCTGGTCCCGCGGCACCGGCGGGAGCAGCCCGGCCGGTGGTTCACCGTGCAGCACCCGGCCGAAGTCGTGCAGCTCGCGCCGGGTGACGGGGGTGACCGGGCGGCGCGTCATCCGCCCGTGTGCCCAGGTGAGGTGGGCGCGGTCCGGGTCCTCCAGGGTGGCCGGGCTGACATAGCTGCAATGCAGCTTCGCCGCGAGGGGTTCGGCGCGCAGTCTCCGGTGCAGCACCATCAGCCGCCCTGTGGTCCCCAGGGCCGGCGGGGCGGACAGGACGGCGATCAGGTCGAGGTCGCTGCGGCCCTCCCGGTAGTCGCCGCCGGCCAGTGAGCCGTGCGCCCACAGCGCGCGGGGCCGCAGCGGCAGCAGGGCGCTCAGGAACCCGTCGAGCAGGGATGCGGTCGTCATCCGCCCAGTCTCGGCGGCTCACCCCAGTCCGTACACCCGGCGCGCGTTGTCCGCCGCGATCAGCCGGGCCACTCGCTGGGCGTCCTCCAGGGACCACGCGCCCTCGGCCACGAAGGTCCCCAGAACCCGGCCCAGGGCCTCCCGGAAGAGGCGGGCGCCGACGACGTGCAGTTCGGGCAGGCTCTGGGCGCCGGTGGAGAACAGGATCTTCCCGAAGGGGGCCAGCTCCAGGATCTCGGCGAGGACCGTGGCCGCCCGGGCGCCGGTGCGCACGAGCGCGGCGCCCGAGTCGGCGTAGACGTGCGGGAAGACACCGGCCAGATGGGCGGCGTGCCGGTGGTACGGGTAGCCGTGCAGCAGGATCAGGTCGGTGCCGAGGCCGGCGGTGGCGCGGACGAAGTCCGTGAGCAGCACCGGGTCCGTGCGGTCGATGCGGGAGCCCGGTTCGCCGAGGCCCGCGTGCAGTTGCAGGGGCAGACCCGAGGCGACGGCGATCCACAGCAGGTGCCGCAGCAGCACGGCGTCGGTCAGGGCTCCGCCCACCCGCCGCCCGGCCAGCCAGCGGCCCGCCGCGCCCCGCACCTCCCCGGGCTCCGGCGGCTCCGGTGCGAGGGCCAGACCGTGCCGGAGGCCCGCGACCGAGGTGAAGGCGACGGCGCTCGACGCCGCTCCGTGCACCGACTCGGCGAGGTTGGCGAGGAAGGACTCGACGGTGCCGGAGGTGTCGGCGACCTGCTCCGCGAGCAGCTCCAGGCGGACGATCTCGCGGGCCTGGGCCGCACCGGCACAGGCCAGTTCGGCCGGACTGGTCAGGTCGCCCGGCAGCCCGGTGTCGACCAGGTACGTCGTGATGCCGCTGCCGCGCAGCAGCCTGCGGCCGGCTTCCAGCACGCCGAGTTCACGGCGCCGCGCCAGATAACGCGCGGGCGGGCAGTGCGGTTCCAGGCCGAGTATCGGCGGGCACCAGCGCCGTACGGCGAAACCGGTCTGGGTGTCGAACAGGGTGGTGCCGGCGGCGGGCGGTCCCTCGGTGCGGGCCAACTGGGCCTCGAAGGTGCCGAGGCCCAGTTCCGTGCGGAGCACGCCGTGGCAGTACTGGTCCACGAGGGACGGCATTTCGATCATCCGGGGCTCCCCGTAGGACGCGTGCTGCCTTACCCGTCCTAACGGGTGAACGGGGCTCTAGGTCGCGGTCCGGCTCGGGGGGTACGCCTGTCCGGCGCCTCCCGTCCGGTCGCGGCCCGTCGCGCGGTCCGGCGGCCTCCGGTCTCGCCGCTCAGCCGCCGATCTGCATGCCGGCCATCCGCTTCCACTCGTACGGCCCCGTCGTCACCTTCGCGGCGAACTCGCCGTCGAAGGACTCGTGGACCGTGATGCCGGACCTGGCCACCGCCTGCTCGGCGATGGCGTACGAGGGCGCCACCAGGTCGCCCCAGCCGCCGTCCTCGCCGACGAGGACGATGCGGGCGCCGCGCTCGCCGATGTAGGCCACCTGGCCCTCCGCGCCGCCGTGCGCCTTCGCGAAGGCGCTGATCTGGTGGGCGAGCCGGGACACCTTGCGCTCGGCCCTCGCGTCAACCTGCTGCGTGTCTGCCATGGCCAGGATGCTACTCATCGGTAGATCCACAGGCGAGGGCAGGGCTCTGTGACATACGCCCGGCGGGCGTCAGCGGCATACGCCCGGGGGTCGTCAGCGCAGGAACGGGTCGACGGCGACGGCGACGAAGAGGATCGACACATAGGTGATCGACCAGTGGAAGAGGCGCATCTCCTTGAGCTTGGCGCCGGTCGCCTCGGACTTCGCCCGGTTCTGCAGCCCGTGCGCCTCCCACAGCCAGAAGCCGCCGGCCGCGAGGGCCACCACCGTGTAGAACCAGCCGGTGTAGCCGAGGGGGGTGAGCAGCAGGGAGACCAGGACCATGACCCAGCTGTAGATGACGATCTGCCGGGCGACGACCTTGTTGGAGGCGATGACCGGGAGCATCGGCACGCCCACGCGCGCGTAGTCCTCCTTGACCTTCATGGAAAGCGGCCAGTAGTGCGGCGGCGTCCAGAAGAACATGACGAGGAAGAGGATGACCGGCGCCCACGACATCGAGTTCGTCACCGAGGACCAGCCGATCAGCACCGGCAGGCAGCCGGCGATGCCGCCCCACACGATGTTCTGCGACGTACGCCGCTTGAGGAGCATCGTGTAGACGACGACGTAGAAGAGGAGCGCCCCGAGCGAGAGCCAGGCGCTCAGCCAGTTGACGGTGAATCCGAACAGCAGCGTCGAGACGACCGCCAGCGTGATGCCGAAGGCCAGGCACTCGGGCGGGCTGACCATGCCGGTCACCAGCGGGCGCTGCGAGGTGCGGTCCATCAGGGCGTCGATGTCCCGGTCGATGTACATGTTCAGCGCGTTGGCGCCGCCCGCCGACAGGTAGCCCCCGACACAGGTGAGCAGGACCAGCTTGAGGTCCGGCACACCCTGCTGCGCCAGGAACATCACCGGAACGGTGGTGATGAGCAGCAGCTCGATGATCCGCGGCTTCGTCAGCGCCACGAACGCCTTGACACGGGCCCCGAACGACCGGTGGACCGGGCCCTGGCTCGCACCACCGAGCTCCCCCATGGCCTGAACGGCATGGGCGGTGCCCCCATCCGCTGGACGGGATTCGACGGCCGTCACGCACACCCCTGACAGAGACATCCCAGCGAGCCTCCCCGTGTGAAGTCGCGGTAAAGGCTCGCGCGTACCACGCCACTTTAGACGTTGCCCATACCCCGGCCTTCGCGGGGGTGGGGTCGTGTTGGCGGGCCGTCCGCGGGGCCCCTCGGACATGAGGACGAAGGCTCGATCCGACGTGCGCACACAGACTCGATTGAGCGGTCAGATGAGCGGGTCCGTATTCATGTGCCAAACGCCTTCCCGGCCGGTCGGGAGGCGGATCGCACCGAGTCCCGGCAGTCTGGAAACACTCGAAAAAACGCACGTCCCCACGGGGGTAGGCTCGACAGCGGCCGGTGGGCGACAAGCCTCCCGGCAGCCGGGTGGGCGCATGCCCCGAAGACCGGCGACCGACATGTGGAGAGGAGCCCTGACCCAGGGTGAGCACCAAGCCGACCACCACAGACCTTGAGTGGACCGACCTGGACCAGCGGGCCGTGGACACCGCCCGTGTCCTGGCCGCCGACGCCGTACAGAAGGTCGGCAACGGCCATCCCGGTACGGCGATGAGCCTGGCCCCCGCCGCCTACACCCTCTTCCAGAAGGTGATGCGGCACGACCCGGCCGACCCGGAGTGGGTCGGCCGCGACCGCTTCGTGCTGTCCGCCGGCCACTCGTCCCTGACCCTCTACACGCAGCTCTACCTGGCCGGGTTCGGCCTGGAGCTGGAGGACCTGGAGTCCTTCCGTACCTGGGGTTCCAAGACCCCGGGCCACCCGGAGTACGGGCACACCAAGGGTGTCGAGACCACCACGGGCCCGCTGGGCCAGGGTGTGGCGAACGCGGTGGGCATGGCGATGGCCGCCCGCTACGAGCGCGGTCTGTTCGACCCGGACGCGCCGCAGGGCGAGTCCCCCTTCGACCACTTCATCTACTGCATCGCCGGTGACGGCTGCCTCCAGGAGGGCATCTCCGCCGAGGCGTCCTCGCTGGCCGGCCACCAGAAGCTCGGCAACCTGGTCCTGCTGTGGGACGACAACCACATCTCGATCGAGGGCGACACCGAGACGGCCGTCTCCGAAGACACCGTCAAGCGGTACGAGGCCTACGGCTGGCACGTGCAGCGCGTGGAGGCGCAGGCCGACGGCGACCTGGACCCGGAGGCGATCTTCGCCGCGATCCAGCAGGCCAAGGCCGTCACCGACCGGCCGTCCTTCATCGCGATGCGCTCGATCATCGCCTGGCCCGCCCCGAACGCACAGAACACCGAGGCCGCGCACGGCTCGGCGCTGGGCGAGGAGGAGGTCGCGGCCACCAAGCGCGTCCTCGGCTTCGACCCCGAGCAGAGCTTCCAGGTGGAGGACGAGGTCATCGCCCACACCCGCAAGGCGCTGGAGCGCGGCGCGCAGGCGAAGGCCGAGTGGGAGAAGTCCCTCCAGGTGTGGCGGGACGGCAACCCGGAGCGCGCCGCCGAGTTCGACCGGATCAGCAAGGGCGAGCTGCCCACCGGCTGGGAGGAGAAGCTCCCGGTCTTCGAGCCCGGCAAGGCCGTCGCGACGCGTGCCGCGTCCGGCAAGGTGCTGCAGGCGCTCGGCGCGGTCATCCCCGAGCTGTGGGGCGGCTCCGCCGACCTCGCCGGGTCGAACAACACCACGATCGACAAGAACAGCTCGTTCCTGCCCGAGGGCAACCCGCTGCCGGAGGCCAACCCGTACGGCCGAACGATCCACTTCGGCATCCGCGAGCACTCCATGGGCGCGGAGCTGAACGGCATCACGCTGCACGGCAACACCCGGGTCTACGGCGGCACCTTCCTCGTCTTCTCCGACTACATGCGCAACGCCGTGCGCCTGTCGGCCCTGATGCACCTGCCGGTGACGTTCGTGTGGACGCACGACTCCATCGGTCTCGGCGAGGACGGACCCACCCACCAGCCGGTCGAGCACATGGCCTCGCTGCGCGCCATCCCGGGTCTGAACATGATCCGCCCGGCGGACGCCAACGAGACCGCGATCGCCTGGCGCGAGGTCCTCAAGCGCTGGACCAAGGAGTTCGGCAAGGGCCAGCCGCACGGCTTCGCGCTCACCCGTCAGGGCGTGCCGGCCTACGAGCCGAACGAGGACACGGCCCGCGGTGGCTACGTCCTGTTCGAGGCCGAGGGCGGCGAGGCGCAGGTCGTCCTGATCGCCACCGGTTCCGAGGTGCATGTGGCCGTGGAGGCCCGTGAGCAGCTCCAGGCCGACGGCGTGCCCACCCGGGTCGTCTCGATGCCGTGCGTGGAGTGGTTCGAGCAGCAGGACCAGGGGTACCGGGACTCCGTGCTGCCGCCGTCGCTGAGGGCCCGTGTCGCCGTGGAGGCGGGCATCGGCCTGACCTGGCACAAGTACGTCGGGGACGCCGGCCGCATCGTTTCCCTGGAGCACTTCGGCGCTTCCGCCGACGGCAAGGTGCTCTTCCGCGAGTTCGGCTTCACCGCCGAGAACGTGGCCGCCAAGGCCAGGGAATCCATCGCCGCCGCCCAGCGCTGACGCTCATATACGACACGTAGGAGATGTAATTCCATGACAGACGCACTCAAGCGCCTCTCCGAAGAAGGCGTCGCGATCTGGCTGGACGACCTGTCGCGCAAGCGGATCACGTCCGGCAACCTCGCCGAGCTGATCGACCAGCAGCACGTCGTGGGCGTCACCACCAACCCGACGATCTTCCAGAAGGCGATCTCCCAGGGCGACGGCTACGACCAGCAGCTGTCGGACCTCGCCGCCCGCAAGGTCACCGTCGAAGAGGCCGTCCGCATGATCACCACGGCGGACGTACGCGACGCCGCCGACGTCCTGCGCCCGGTCTTCGACGCCACCAACGGCCAGGACGGCCGGGTGTCCATCGAGGTCGACCCGCGCCTGGCGCACAACGAGAAGGCGACCGTCGCCGAGGCCAAGCAGCTGGCCTGGCTGGTGGACCGCCCGAACACCCTCATCAAGATCCCGGCCACGATGGCGGGCATCCCGGCGATCACCGATGTCATCGGCCGCGGCATCAGCGTCAACGTCACGCTGATCTTCTCGCTGGAGCGCTACCGCGCGGTGATGGACGCCTACCTCTCCGGCCTGGAGAAGGCGAAGGAGCGGGGTCTCGACCTCTCCGGGATCCACTCCGTGGCCTCCTTCTTCGTGTCCCGGGTGGACACCGAGGTCGACAAGCGCCTCGACGAGATCGGCACCGAGGAGGCCAAGGCCCTGCGCGGCAAGGCCGCCATCGCCAACGCGCGCCTGGCCTACCAGGCCTACGAGGAGGTCTTCTCCTCCGACCGCTGGAACGCGCTGGAGAAGGCGGGCGCCAACAAGCAGCGTCCGCTGTGGGCGTCGACCGGCGTGAAGGACCCGGCGTACCCGGACACCATGTACGTCACCGAGCTGGTCGCGCCGAACACGGTCAACACCATGCCGGAGGCCACGCTGGAGGCCACCGAGGACCACGGTGAGATCACCGGCAACACCGTCGCCGGCACCTACGAGCAGGCGCGTGCCGACCTCGACGCGCTGGAGAAGCTCGGCATCTCGTACGACGACGTCGTGCGCGTGCTGGAGGACGAGGGCGTCGAGAAGTTCGAGGCGTCCTGGAACGACCTGCTGAAGTCGACCCAGGCGGAGCTCGAGCGCCTTGCCCCCTCGGAGGGCTGACTTGTCACCCGTTTCCGGCTCCGGAGCGAACCCGCTTCGTGACCCGGCCGACCGACGGCTCCCGCGTATCGCGGGGCCGTCGGGCCTGGTCATCTTCGGTGTCACAGGCGATCTGTCGCGCAAGAAGCTGATGCCCGCGGTGTACGACCTCGCCAACCGGGGGCTGCTGCCGCCGGGCTTCTCGCTGGTGGGCTTCGCCCGTCGCGACTGGGAGCACGAGGACTTCGCCGAGGTCGTCCACGACGCGGTCAAGGAACACGCGCGCACCCCCTTCCGCGAGGAGGTCTGGCAGCAGCTCATCCAGGGGATGCGCTTCGTCCAGGGCACCTTCGACGACGACGAGGCGTTCGAGCGGCTGCGCGCCACCATCGAGGAGCTGGACAAGGCACAGGGCACGGGCGGCAACTTCGCCTTCTACCTGTCGGTGCCGCCCAGCTCCTTCCCCGTGGTCATCCAGCAGCTGAAGAAGCACGGCCTGGCCGACCAGAGCGGCGGCTCCTGGCGCCGCGCGGTCATCGAGAAGCCGTTCGGCCACGACCTGAAGTCGGCCGAGGAGCTGAACAAGGTCGTCCACGAGGTGTTCGAGCCGGACCAGGTGTTCCGCATCGACCACTACCTCGGCAAGGAGACGGTCCAGAACATCCTGGCGCTGCGCTTCGCCAACACGATGTTCGAGCCGGTCTGGAACCGGTCCTTCGTGGACCACGTGCAGATCACCATGGCCGAGGACATCGGCATCGGCGGCCGGGCCGGCTACTACGACGGCATCGGCGCCGCCCGGGACGTCATCCAGAACCACCTGCTCCAGCTGATGGCCCTCACCGCCATGGAGGAGCCCGCCTCCTTCGGCGCGGACGCGCTGGCCGCGGAGAAGGAGAAGGTGCTCGGCGCGGTACGGCTGCCGAAGGACCTGGGCACCAGCACGGTCCGCGGGCAGTACGCGGCGGGCTGGCAGGGCGGCGAGAAGGTCATCGGCTACCTCGAAGAGGACGGTATCGACCCCACGTCGAAGACCGACACCTACGCCGCGATCAAGCTGGAGGTCGACAACCGCCGCTGGGCGGGCGTCCCCTTCTACCTGCGCACCGGCAAGCGGCTCGGCCGCCGGGTCACCGAGATCGCGGTCGTCTTCCAGCGGGCCCCGCACTCCCCCTTCGACCACACGGCGACGGAGGAGCTGGGCCAGAACGCGATCGTCATCCGCGTCCAGCCGGACGAGGGCATCACGGTCCGCTTCGGCTCCAAGGTGCCGGGCACCTCGATGGAGATCCGGGACGTCTCCATGGACTTCGCCTACGGCGAGTCCTTCACGGAGTCCAGCCCGGAGGCGTACGAGCGCCTGATCCTGGACGTGCTGCTGGGCGACGCCAACCTCTTCCCGCGCACGGAGGAGGTCGAGCTGTCCTGGAAGATCCTCGACCCGATCGAGGAGTACTGGGACAAGCACGGCCGGCCCGCGCAGTACAAGTCGGGCACCTGGGGACCCGTGGAGGCCGACGAGATGCTCGCACGAGACGGACGGAGCTGGCGCCGGCCATGAAGATAGACCTGACCGACACCACCGCCGGCGAGATCAACAAGGCGCTCGTGCGGGGCCGCCGCGCCATCGGCACGCCCGCCGTCGGCATGGTCCTCACCCTCGTCATCGTCACCGACGAGGAGAACGCCTACGACGCCCTGAAGGCCGCCAACGACGCCTCGCGCGAGCACCCCTCGCGCACGCTGGTGGTCATCAAGCGGGTCTCCCGCAACCCGCGCGACCGTACGTCCTCGCGGCTGGACGCCGAGGTGCGGGTGGGCGCGGACGCGGGCACCGGCGAGACGGTCGTCCTGCGTCTGTACGGCGAGGTGTCCGACCACGCCGACTCGGTGGTCCTGCCGCTGCTGCTGCCGGACGCCCCGGTGGTCGTGTGGTGGCCGGTGAACGCCCCGCTCGACCCGGCGAAGGACCCGCTGGGCGCGCTGGCCCAGCGCCGGGTCACCGACACCTACGCCGCCGAGGAGCCGGCGCGGGAGCTGTCCGCCCGTGCCGCGGCCTACACGCCCGGCGACACCGACCTGTCCTGGACCAGGATCACCCCGTGGCGCTCGATGCTCGCGGCGGCCCTGGACCAGGTCACCTGCGAGGTGAAGGCCGTGGAGGTGGAGGGCGAGGAGTTCAACCCGAGCTGTGAGCTGCTGGCGATGTGGCTCGCCGACCGGCTGGACGTCCCCGTGAAGCGCTCGCTGTCCTCGGGCCCGGGTCTCACGGCCGTCCGTATGGACACCACCTGCGGCCCGATCGTGCTGGACCGTGCGGACGGCTCGCTGGCCACGCTGTCCATCGAGGGCCAGCCGGCCCGCGCGGTGGCGCTGAACCGGCGGGACACCGCCGAGCTGATCGCGGAGGAACTGCGCCGGCTGGACCCGGACGACACCTACGCGTCGGCCCTGCGCTACGGCGTGGAGCGGCTGGACACGGTTCCCGGGCAGACCTCCGAGGAGCCCGCGCGGCAGGCGGAGCCGGCCGAGCCGGTCGCGGAGCCCGAGCCGGTCGAGGAGGCCGCGAAGGCACCCGCGAAGAAGGCGGCGGCCAAGACCGCGAAGAAGACCCCGGCGAGGAAGGCGGCGGCGAAGTGAGCACTCCGCAGCTGGTCGTCCACCGCGACAAGGAGCTGATGGCGCAGGCCGCCGCGGCCCGCCTGATCACGAAGATCGTGGACGCGCAGGCCTCGCGGGGCGCCGCGTCCGTGGTCCTCACCGGCGGCCGCAACGGCAACGGGCTGCTGGCCGCGCTGGCGGCGGCGCCCGCCCGCGACGCCATCGACTGGAGCCGCCTGGACCTGTGGTGGGGCGACGAGCGCTTCCTGCCCGAGGGCGACCCGGAGCGCAACGTCACGCAGGCCCGCGAGGTGCTGCTGGACTCCGTCCCGCTGGACCCGGAGCGCGTGCACGCCATGCCCGCGTCCGACGGCCCGTACGGCAGCGACGTCGAGGCGGCGGCCGAGGCGTACGCGGCGGAGCTGGCGAAGGCGGCCGGGCCCGAGAACCACGCCCCGGTCCCGGCCTTCGACGTCCTGATGCTGGGAGTCGGCCCGGACACCCACGTAGCCTCGCTCTTCCCGGAGATGCCGGCCGTACGGGAGACCGAGCGGACGGTGGTCGGCGTGCACGGCGCACCCAAGCCGCCGCCGACCCGGATCAGCCTGACCCTTCCGGCGATCCGGTCGGCCCGCGAGGTCTGGCTGCTCGCGGCCGGCGAGGACAAGGCCGAGGCCGTGGCCATCGCCCTGTCGGGCGCGGGCGAGATCCAGGCGCCGGCGGCGGGCGCGTACGGCCGTGCGCGGACGCTGTGGCTGCTGGACACCGCCGCGGCTTCGCAGCTGCCCCGGTCGCTGTACCCGCCTGCGTCGCCCTGACGCACGGCCGGGCACGGCGGCAGGGGCCGCGGGAACCGAGGTTCCCGCGGCCCCTGCCCCTTTCACCTCACTTCACCGACCCCGCCATCACGCCCTGCACGAAGTGCCGCTGGAAGGCGAAGAACACCGCCACCGGCACGATCAGGGACAGAAACGCACCCGGCGCCAGGACATCGATGTTGCTGCCGAACTGGCGTATCTGGGACTGGAGCTGGACGGTGAGCGGCTGGGCGGAGCTGTCGGCGAAGAGCAGGGCGACCAGCATGTCGTTCCAGACCCACAGGAACTGGAAGATGGCGAGCGAGGCGATCGCCGGACGCCCCACCGGCAGGACCAGCCGGGTGAAGATGCGCCACTCGCCGCCGCCGTCCATCCGGGCCGCCTCCAGCATCTCCTTCGGCATCTCCGCGAAGTAGTTGCGCAGCAGGAAGACGGCGAAGGGCAGGCCGTAGGCGACGTGGAAGAGGACGACACCGGGGATCGTGCCGAACAGGCCCAGCGTGCCGAAGAGTTTGGCCACCGGCAGCAGGCCGATCTGGACCGGTACCACCAGCAGGGCGACCACCAGCAGGAAGAGGGGCTCGCGGAACGGGAAGTCCAGCCAGGCGAAGGCGTATGCGGCGAGGGCCGCGATGACGACCACCAGGGTGGTCGCCGGCACCGAGATCAGCACGGTGTTCCAGAACGCCTGGGTCATCCCCGCGTTCTTCAGCAGGGCCGAGTAGTTGTCGACGGACAGCCGGCCGGGGCTCGCCAGCGCCGTCCACCAGCCTCCCTTCGCCGTGTCCTCGGGCGAGCGCAGGGAGGACAGGAACAGTCCGGCGAGCGGGGTGAGCCAGATCAGGCCGATGACCACGAGAACGGCCTGGACGACACCGTTGGCCAGAGAGCGCCGCAGGGCGTTCATCGCTGACTCCTTCGGAAGCGGCGGACGTTGAAGACCATCGCGGGGACCACGAGGAGCAGGAGCAGCACGCCGAGGGCGCTGCCGAGGCCCTGGTCGTTGCCGCCGCCGAAGGACACCAGCCACATCTGGGTGGCGAGGACGGTCGCGTCCTCCTGGACCGGTCCGGGCGCGATGACGTAGACGAGGTCGAAGACCTTCAGCACGTTGATCACGAGGGTCACGAAGACCACGGTGAGCACGGGCGCGAGCAGCGGGACGGTGATCCGGCGGAAGATCTGCCACTCGTTCGCCCCGTCCATGCGGGCCGCCTCCAGCGCGTCCCGGGGCAGGGCGGACAGGCCGGCGCCGATCAGGACCATCGCGAAGCCCGTCCAGATCCACAGGTACGCGCCGATGATCGCGGGAGTGACGAGGGCCGGTCCGAGCCAGGAGACGCCCTGGTAGGGCGGGGCGAAGTTCGACTCCGGCAGCTTCACGGTGTACGAGCCCGCCCGCAGCCCGGAGAAGCGGAAGGAGCCGTCGGCCGCGGTGCTCGCGCTCGCGACCGTCCTGCCGTCGCGCACGGCCTCGACCTTCATGCCGGGCAGTCCGCGCTCCTCCGGGTCGACCTTGCCCTGCCGGCCGCCCCCGCCGGGGGTGAAGTCCAGGTAGACGACACCGCGCAGTTCGCCGGGCGCGGCCTTGCGCGTGGCCGCCTTACGGGCGGGTGAGGCGTCGGCGGGCAGGTCCCCCGGCGGGACGCCGACGATCGGGAGCGTGACCGAGCCCCCCGCCGGGGCGGTCGTACGGTAGGAGCCGTCCCGGTCCTGGGTGAGCAGCCCGGTGCGCCCGCGGGCGGTCGGGTACGTCGACGTGCCCTGGAAGGCGTCGTGGACGGAGACGACGGCCGCGTTCAGGACGCCCTTGTCGGGGTCGTCGTCGTAGGCGAGCCGGAAGATGATGCCGGCGGCGAGGAAGGAGACCGCCATCGGCATGAAGAGGAGCAGTTTGAAGGCCGTGGCCCAGCGGATCTTCTCCACCAGGACGGCCAGGACGAGGCCGAGACCGGTGAGCAGGGCGGGGGCGGCGACCACCCAGACGGTGGTGTTCCGGATGGCCTTCAGCGTGGCCGGGTCGCGGAACATCTCGGCGTAGTTGTGGCCGCCGACGAACCGGGTGCCGGAGGCGTCGAAGAAGCTGCGGCCGACGGAGAACAGCACCGGGTAGACGACGAGCGCGCCCAGCAGGAGCAGTGCGGGGAAGACGAACAGCAGGGCGATCAGCCGGGTGCGCCGCCGGCCGCGGCGCGCGGGCGCCGGACCGGCGGGCGGCGGGCCCGCCTGCTGTTTCTCGAGTGTGGTGGCGGTCATGGTGCTGTCGCTCAGTCCTGGTAGGCCTTGGCCGCGGCCGATTCCAGCTTCGCCGCGGTGCCCTTCGGGTCGGAGGGGTCACGCAGGAAGTCCTGGAGCAGCTTCCACTCGCCGGTGCCCTTGGTGCCGCCGAAGGCGGCCGGGGCCTGGTCGGACATGTCGAAGCGGACCGAGTCCCCGGCGCCGACCAGGGACCGGGCGGTGGCACGGGTGACGTCGTCGCCGTACGAGGCGAGGTCGAGCTTCCTGTTCGGGGACAGGAAGCCGCCCGCCTTCGCCCAGACGGCCGCGGCCTCGGGGGTGGCGAGGTACTCCAGGAGTTTCATGCCGGCCTTGGCGTTCTTGCCGTCCTTGAGGACGACGGCCGCGTCACCGCCGCTGACGACCGGGGCCTTGCCGCCGTCGACCGCGGGGAAGGGGAAGAAGTCCGCGTCCTTGCCGATGGACCTGCCGTACTGGTCGTGGGCGACACCGGCGACGAAGTCGCCCTCGTAGACCATGCCCGCCTCGGGCTTGGGGCCGAACACCTTCTCCACCGAGCCGGGGAAGTCGGTGCTGAGCGCCTCCTTGCTGCCGCCCGCGACGAGCTGCTTGTCCTGGAACAGCCTGCCGAGGGTGGTGAGCGCCCTGACCACCGTGGGGTCCGTCCACTTCAGCCGGTGGGCGGCGAGGGCGTCGTACTTCTCGGGGCCGGCCTGGGAGAGGTAGACGTTCTCGAACCAGTCGGTGAGGGTCCAGCCGTCCTGTCCGGCGACCGAGAAGGCGGCGAGGCCGGAGTCGGAGACGGTGTGCCCGGCCTTGAGCAGCTCGTCGTACGACTTCGGGGGCTTGACCCCGGCCTGGGTGAGCGCGTCGGGGCTGTACCAGACCGTCGACTTGTGGGCGGCCTTGAAGTAGAGGCCGTAGAGGGCGCCGTCGACGCTGCCGTACGTCTTCCACACGGGTGCGTAGTCGGCGGTGACCGTCCGCCGGGCGGCCGGGGACAGCGGCGTGAGCCAGCCCTTCTTCGCGAACTGCTTCAGGACGCCGACCTGCGGGACCATCACGACGTCGGGCGCGTTGCCGCCCTCGATCTTGCTGCCGACGACTGTGGAGACGTTGTCGCCGGTCGACACGAACTGCGTCTTGGCGCCGGTCTTCTCGGTGAAGGCGTCCAGCACCTTCTGGAAGTTCTTCTGCTCGCTGCCGGACCAGACGCCGGCCACGGTGACCGTCTGGCCGCTGAGCGCCTTGTCACCTCCGCCCGCGGAGACGGGTCCGCCGCCGCAGGCGGTGGCGCCGAGGGCGAGCGCGAGGGCGGTGCAGCCGGTGAGCAGGGTCGTGCGTCGTCGCATCATCGTCGACGGACCTTTCCTTGGAAGCGGGTGATCAGATCTCGTTCAGCCACCAGGCCGCCGTGGCGCCGGGCAGGACGCCGGGCGGGCACGGGCCGCTGGAGAGCAGGGGGGTGCCGGGGACCGGTGCGGGGGCGCCCGCCGTACCGAAGTTGACGGCGCAGACCAGGCCGTCGCCGCGGGTGAAGGCGAGGACGCCCGGCGGGGCGTCCCGCCAGTGCAGCGTGCCCTCACCCAACTGGGGCAGGGACGAACGCAGTTGCAGACCGTCGCGGTACAGGTGCCAGAAGGAGCGGGTGTCGGCGAGGGCGCGGTCGGTGGCGTACTCGGCGAAGTACTCCGGCTGCGGCAGCCAGGGCTTGGCGCCCTCCGCGCCGGAGGTGAAGCCGAACGGCGACGCCTGCCCGGACCACGGCAGGGGTACCCGGCAGCCGTCGCGGATGCGGGCGCGGCTGCCGGTGCGGCGGAAGATCGGGTCGGTGAGCACGTCGTCGGGCAGGTCGACGACCTCGGGCAGGCCCAGTTCCTCGCCCTGGTAGATGTAGGCGGCGCCGGGCAGCGCCAGCATCAGCAGCGCGGCGGCGCGGGCGCGGGCGGCGCCGAGGCCGCTGCCCTCGGTGGCGGGTTCGCCGTAGCGGGTGACGGTGCGGACCTGGTCGTGGTTGTTGAGCACCCAGGTGACCGTGGAGCCGGTGCCGGCGATGTCCTGCATGGCCTCGGAGATGACCTTGCGGAAGGAGTCGGCGTCCCAGGGGGCCCCGAGCAGGTCGAAGAAGAACGCCTGGTGGAGTTCGTCGGGGCGGACGTACAGGGCGTGTTCGCGGGCGGTGGGGACGGAGACCT
The DNA here is from genome assembly GCF_040647235.1 of Streptomyces sp. NPDC042638. NCBI lineage: Bacteria > Bacillati > Actinomycetota > Actinomycetes > Kitasatosporales > Streptomycetaceae > Streptomyces > Streptomyces sp. NPDC042638. Next base: position 203,671 of record NZ_JBEZBT010000002.1, on the reverse strand, counting down.
CGCCGACGAGCAGGCGTTCGCGGCCGTCGCGGCCGGCGTACTCCTCGCATATGGAGCGCCAGCTGCGCCACACCTCGTGCACCTCGGGCTGGTTCCAGGCGAGCGGGTTGACCGAGTCGCGGGTGCGGGCGTCGGCTTCCGGGTCGTCTGAGTCGGGCAGGTCGGGGTGCTTGTACAGGCCGGCGGCGACGTCGATGCGGAAGCCGTCCACGCCCCGGTCGAGCCAGAACCTGAGCACGTGCTCGAACTCGGCGGGGATCTCGGGCTCGCGCCAGTTCCAGTCGGGCTGCTCGGGCGTGAACATGTGCAGGTACCACTGGCCGGGCCGGCCGTCGGGCTCGGTGATCCGGGTCCAGGCCGGCCCGCCGAACATGGCGTGCCAGTTGTTGGGCGGTTCGCCGCCGTCGGGGCCGCGGCCGTCGGCGAAGTGGAAGCGGGCGCGGGCCGGGCTGCCGGGCCCGGCGGCGAGTGCCTCGCGGAACCACGGGTGCTCGCTGGAGCAGTGGTTGGGGACGATGTCGAGCAGCACCTTGATGCCGAGCCGGCGGGCCGCCGCCATCAGCAGGTCGAACTCGGCGAGGTCGCCGAAGACCGGGTCGACGTCGCGGTAGTCGGCCACGTCGTAGCCGTGGTCGGCTTGCGGCGAGGGGTAGAAGGGGCTCAGCCAGATGCCGTCGACGCCGAGCTTCTTCAGGTACGGCAGTCCGGCGCGGACGCCGGCCAGGTCGCCGACGCCGTCGCCGGTGCTGTCCAGGAAGCTGCGGACGTACACCTGGTAGATCACCGCGTCCCGCCACCAATGATGCCTGTTCAACCCTGTGGAACCTGTCTCTGAGGGGGGCTGTTATGCATGCATGTTAGGTAGGCGAGGAACACAGGTGTCAACGAAGTGAACGTAAGTTACCGACTCGTTCGCGGTTCAGATATGGACAATCCACCGCAAGACGAGCGCAGTCGTGATGGTCGCGTTACTTAACAAGTAACTAGCGAGGGGTGGCTAGCGACGGGCGATGGCGTCGAGTTCGCGTGCCAGTCGGCGCACGGCCTGCCCGGGCGTCTGCCGCCCGGTGAGCGCGTCCTGCACGACCGCCTGCACGGCCAGGCTGACCTGGTCGTAGTGCGGGCTCTTGGGGCGCGGCCGGGCCGTGAGGACGGCGGTGCGCAGGGTCGGCAGATAGGGGAAGCGCCGCACCAGCGCGGGATCCCCGTAGAGCGCGGCGCGCACGGGCGGCAGCGCGCCCCGCATGAGCACCTGGCGCTGGACGGGCGCGCTGGTGAGGTAGGCGATGAGACGGGCCGCCGAATCCGGATGCCGGGTATGGGAGTTGACGGCGAGGTTGGAGCCGCCGAGGACACTCGTCCCCGGACCGTCGGGCCCGGGCAGCGGTACGGCGCCGATCCGCCCGGCGACCTTGGTGCCCCGTGCCGAGGCGACGGCGTAGGCGTAGGGCCAGTTGCGCAGGAAGAGCAGCCTGCCGTCCTGGAACGCCTGCTTGGACTCCTCCTCCTTGTACGTCAGCGCCCGCCTCGGGATCCAGCCCTCGCGGATGCCGCGGGCGAGGAAGCCGAGGCCCTCGCGCGCGGCGGCCGAGTCGACAGTGACCCGCCTGCCCTCGCCGCCGAGGATCGTGCCGCCCGCCGAGTACACGGCCTCGGCCGCGTTCACGGTGAGGCCCTCGTAGGGCAGGAACTGGCCGGCGTATCCGTCGAGCCCGTACTTAGGCGCGATGGTCTTCGCGTCGCGCTCCAGCTCGGCCCAGGTGCGCGGCGGGGGCACGCCCTCCTCGGCGAGGACGTCCCTGCGGTACAGCAGCAGCCCGGCGTTCGTGACGTACGGCACCGCGTACAGCCGTCCGTCGTACGTCGCGGTGTCCACGACCGGCGGCAGGAAGCTCCCCAGCGGGAAGCGGTCGCGGGGCAGCGGTCGGATCCAGCCGGCGGCGGCGAACTCGGAGGTCCAGTCGACGTCGATGTTCAGGACGTCGAACCTGCCCCGGTCGCCGCCGCGCAGGTCGGTCGTCATCTGCGCGTGCGTCTCGTCGGCGGAGTCCGGCAGCTCGACCAGGGTGACCCGCTCGCCGGGGTGGGTGCGGTTCCAGCCCTCCAGCAACGGGCCGAGGTAGCCGGTGAGATCGCCGGCGGTGGCCAGGGTGAGCGGTCCGCGAGCGCCGCTCGCTCCCTCCTCGGCATGGGCGCCGGAGGCCGCGTACCCGGTGATGATCACGGCGAGAACGAGGAGGCCCCTACCGGCGGCGCGTATCCACCGCATAGGTTCCTCCCTGTACAACCGGCACCACGGGCACCCTCGCCCACCCCTCACCCGAGGGCAGAGGCCATGTATACCTGTTAGGTATGCGCGATACTAGGGCCTGGAGCACATGAGCAGACAGGAGGACAGCACGCGTGCGCCTGCCCCTCCTCGCACTCCTCGCCCGTGGCCCGGCCCATGGCTACGAGCTGAAGCAGGACCTTGAGCAACTGCTGGGTGCCGCGTACCCTCAGCCGAACGTCGGCCAGATCTACGTCACCCTCGGCCGCCTGGAGAAGTCCGGGCTGATCGAGGGCGAGGACGTCGAGCAGTCCAGCCGGCCCAACAAGAAGGTCTACCGCCTCACCGAGGCCGGGCGCGAGGCGCTGCACGTCTGGTTCGAGGAGACCGAGGACGAACCTCGGGTGCGGGACGAGTTCTTCATGAAGCTCGCCCTCGCCCCGCAGACCGGCCTCGCCGACCAGATGGCCCTCATCAACCGGCAGCGGCGCCAGTACCTCAACACCATGCGCAGCCTGTCGAAACTGGCCGCGGCCGAGAACCGGGACAACCGAATCGCCCAGCTGCTGATCGAGGGCGCGATGCTGCACCTGCAGGCCGACCTCGACTGGCTGGAGCGGTGCCAGGAGGAACTGGAATGAGCGAGGACACCCCGGTTCCGCGGGCCGAGGACACCCCGGTGCTGCGGGCCGAGGGCCTGGTGAAGACCCACTACGGCGAGGGCGCGCACGCGCACGCCGTCCGCGGGGTCGATCTGAGCGTGGCCCGCGGCGAGTTCGTGGCGATCACGGGTCCGTCCGGTGCCGGCAAGTCGACCCTGCTGCATCTGCTCGGCGGGCTGCAGCGGCCGGACCGGGGCAGCGTCTGGCTCGCCGGCCGGTGCACGGACTCCTTCGGCGAGGCCCGCTGGGCGGTGGAACGGCGCAAGGCCATCGGCATCGTCTTCCAGTTCTTCAACCTGGTGTCGAACCTGTCCGTCGCCGACAACGTCGAGCTGCCCGCCCTGCTGGCCGGCGTCCCGCCGAAGAAGGCGCGCGCCGAGCGGGAGGCGCTCCTGGCCGAGCTGGGCCTGCGGGGCAAGGAGCGCAGCATGCCGGGCGAGCTGTCCGGCGGCGAACAGCAGCGGGTCGCCCTCGCCCGCGCCCTGGTCAACCATCCGCCGCTGCTCCTCGCCGACGAGCCCGCGGGCAGCCTGGACAGCAGGGGCACCCGCGAGGTCACGCGGCTGCTGACCCGCTTCCACGAGCGCGGCCAGACGATCGTGCTGGTGACGCACGACGCCCGGCTGGCCAGCGCCGCCGACCGGGTGATCAGCTTCTTCGACGGCCGCATAGCCGACGACGCCGCCCTGGACGGCACACCGCCGTCCCGGCACGGCGGTATCTCCGGCGTACTGGAGCTGAGGGACTGACCGTGCCGGACCGCAGCATGACCGTGCCGGATCTCAGCAACATGCGGGCCACCCTGCGCTGGGCGCACTCCGACCTGCGCACCCACCGCGGCGAAGCGCTGTTCCTGGTGCTGGCGACCGCCGGCATCGTCGCCTCGCTGCTGCTCGCCACCGCCCTGTTCGGCTACGCCACCAACCCCTGGCAGCGGACCTTCGCCGAGGCGCGCGGCGCCCACGTCTGGCTGCACACCGGGCCGTCCGCCGACGCCCGCGCACTGGCCCGGCTGGACGGCGTCTCCTCCGTCGCCGGTCCCTACCGCACCGAGTCCGCCACCGTCACCACCCGTGGCACCCGCGCCTCCGTGGAGCTGCGTGCCACCCCCCGCCCGCCTTCCGTCGGCCGGCCCCTGCTCACCGCGGGACACTGGCTGGACCCGGCCGCGCCGGACGGCGTGGTGCTGGAGAGCAGCCTGGCCCGGGCCCTGCTGGCCGAGCCCGGCGACACCCTGACGCTGCCCGGCACGGCCCGCGCCCTCACCGTCGAGGGCATCGCGGACAGCGCCGAACCCCCGTACCGCCCGGGCGAGCAGCCGGGGCTGGTGTGGGCGCTGCCGTCCGCGGTGCGCGCCCCGGCCGGCCAGGTCATCGGGCTGCGGCTGGGGAATCCGGCCGACACGGACTACGCGGTGCAGCGCGCCGTCACCGTGCTGGGCGCGGGCGCGGTCGGTGAGGTCTCCACCTGGCAGCAGGCGCGCGCCGAGGCGCAGGGCGACAACCGGCTGCTGGGCCAGGTGCTCGGGCTGTTCGGGCTGGCGGCCCTGGTGGCCGCGGGGTTCGCCGTGCACGGCGCCATCGCCACCAGGATCCGCGGGCATCTGCGGGATCTGTCGGTGCTGAAGGCGATCGGCTTCACGCCCGGCCAGGTGGTGCGGGTCTTCCTGCTGCAGCACCTGGCGTACGCCCTGCTCGGCGCCGTCGCCGCGGCGGCCCTCACCGAGGGGCTGGGCAGCCGGGTCCCGGGGCGGCTCGGGGACGCGGTGGCCGTGTGGCAGGGGCTGCCCGGGCACACCCTGGCCCTCTCCGCGGTGCCGGCGGGCGCGGTGCTGTTCATCGGCCTGACCACCGGACTCGCGGCCTGGCGGGCGGGACGGGTGCCACCGGTTCCGGTGCCGCGCCCGGCCGCGTCGGCGGGCGGCCGGCTGACCGGAGCGGCCCGGTGGGCGCTCGGTCTGCGGCTGCCGGCCGCGCTGGTCCTCGGCTGCCACAAGGCGTTCACGGGGCGGGGCCGGTCACTGACCACCGTGGCCCGGCTGACGCTGCCGCTGCTGCTGATCGTGGTGGCGCTCAGCGCGTGGACCACGATCGACCGCTTCCACAGCAGCCCCGAGCGGGTGGGGCTGCCGACGTCGCTCACGGTCCGCTCGGACGGCGACCTGAACGCGTCCGGCCTGCGGTCCGTGCTGGGCCGCGACCCCCGGATCGCCGCCGCCTACCCGGGGGTCGAGGTGGCCGCGCTGGTCCCCGGCCAGACCGGGACCGTCGCCCTGCGCGGCGTCGGCACCCGCGCCGAGCCCTATCCAAACACCCTCGCCGAGGGACGCGCCGCGCACGGGCCGGACGAGGCGGTGGCCGGCCAGGGACTGCTCGACCTGCTGCACGCGCGGGTCGGCGACTGGGTCCGGATGACGGTGGGCGACCGGCCGCAGATCCTGCACATCGTCGGCCGCGGCATCGAACCGCGCAACGCCGGCCGGGTCGCGACGACTTCCCTGGACACCCTCCGCGAGAACGACCCGGAGCTGTCTCCCGCCTTCTACGAGCTGCGGCTGCGCCCGGGCGCCGACCCGCGGCGGGTGGCCGCCGCGCTCACCTCGGCCGGCCGCGGCCACCTGGAGGTCCGTCCCGTGGCGAACCCCGCCGACGGGCTGTCCCCGCTGCGCGGGGTCGTCGCCGGGCTGATCGCCGTCCTGGCCCTCATCGGGCTGGTCGAGCTGCTCACCGTGATCGGCGGCAGCGTCCGCGAGGGCGAGCGGGACGTACTGGCGCTCCGGGCGATCGGCATGTCCCCGCGGCAGATCACCGCGATCACCGTCACGGCGACGAGCTGTACGACCCTGGCGGCGGTCGTCGCCGGTACGGCGCTGGGGCTGCCGCTGGCGCGGCGGCTGATCGACGCCCAGGCGGGCTCCAGCGGCATCGGCGCCGGGATCGCCCGGTCCCCCTCCCCCGGCCTGCTGCTCCTGCTGGGTTCGGCCGCCGTCCTGGGGGCGGCGGCGCTGGCCACGCTGCCCGCGGCCCGGGCGGCCCGGCGCCGCCTCGCGGACACGCTGAGCGCGGTGGCCTGAGGTCTGCTCAGGCCGCGGAGTCCCGCCAGGCCGCGGGGTCTTTCCGGATGTCCGACAGCAGCTTGCCGAAGGCCTTGCCGTTGAAGATCAGGCCGCTGTACTCGGCCGGGATGCGTACGTCGTCGATCTCGGCGGTGGGCGTGCCCGGCACCTCCGCGTGATCGTAGGCGTCCTCGGCGTTCTCCACGAACGAGCGGTACTTCATGGTCTTCACGGCCTTGTCGAAGGCGGGGCCGCGCAGCCCGGGCACCTTCTCCGCCAGCTTGAGCAGGTAGGCGTCGGTGAAGCCGTCGATACTCTCGTCGGGCTGGCCGGCGTAGAGCACGTCGTGGTACTCGGCGAACTTGCCGGCGTCCAGCGCGGCCCGCAGGGCGTTGACCGCCTTCTTCGACCCGGAGCCGCCGAGCCTGCCGTCCAGGAAGGAGGCGAGGGTGTACTCGGTCTTCGTCTCCCGCCGGACGGTCGCGGCGCGCAGCTGCGGCGCACCGCCGGTGGTCTCGAACTTCCTGCACACCGGGCAGCGCGGGTCCTCGTACAGGTGTACGGTCAGCGGGGCGGCCGGGTCCCCGACCATGATGGTCGTCCCGTCGTTCCCGAGCCGCTCCGGTACCTCCGGCAGACCGGAGTAGGGCGGCCGGGGCGTCGCCGTGGCCGCGGGACTGCCGTCCTCGGACTGCCACGGCTGGTGTCTGCCGCCGCAGCCCGCCGCCGACAGCCCCACCACGGCGACCGCGACCGCCGCGGCGAACCCTCTGTGCATCACGCGTGCTCCCTCCCCTGGGTCAGCGGAACCCTAGGCGATCGGCACGGCAAACGCACAGTCGTGCCCCGCCCCGGCCGGCGCGGGGCGGTTCAGCTCCGGCCGCGCAGCGTGCGGTACCGGGCGACCAGCGCCTTCGTCGACGCGTCCAGGCCCGGGACCTCGGCGCCCTCGGTGAGCGCGGGCTCGACCCGCTTGGCGAGCACCTTGCCCAGTTCCACGCCCCACTGGTCGAAGGAGTCGATGTTCCACACCGCGCCCTGCACGAACACCTTGTGCTCGTAGAGGGCGATCAGCTGGCCGAGCACGGACGGGGTCAGCTGGGGAGCGAGGACCGTCGTGGTCGGCCGGTCGCCCTGGAAGGTCTTGTGCGGGACCAGTTCCTCGGGGACGCCCTCCGCGCGGACCTCCTCGGCGGTCTTGCCGAAGGCGAGGGCCTGCGTCTGGGCGAAGAAGTTGGCCATCAGCAGGTCGTGCTGCGCCTTGAGTTCCCCGCTCAGCTCGGCCACCGGCTCGGCGAAGCCGATGAAGTCCGCCGGGATCAGCTTGGTGCCCTGGTGGATCAACTGGTAGTAGGCGTGCTGGCCGTTGGTGCCGGGCGTACCCCACACGACCGGTCCGGTCTGCCAGCCGACCTGCTCGCCGTCACGGGTGACGTGCTTGCCGTTGGACTCCATGTCCAGCTGCTGGAGGTAGGCGGTGAACCGGGAGAGGTAGTGGCTGTACGGCAGCACGGCGTGCGACTGGGCGTCGTGGAAGTTGTCGTACCAGATGCCCAGCAGGCCGAGCAGCAGCGGGACGTTGGCCTCGGCGGGCGCGGTGCGGAAGTGGTCGTCGACCAGCCGGAAGCCGTCGAGCATCTCACGGAAGCGGTCCGGGCCGATGGCGATCATCAGGGACAGGCCGATCGCGGAGTCGTACGAGTACCGGCCCCCGACCCAGTCCCAGAACTCGAACATGTTGGCGGTGTCGATGCCGAACTCGGCGACCTTCTCGGCGTTCGTGGACAGTGCCACGAAGTGCTTGGCCACCGCGGCTTCGTCGCCCGAAGCGGCCAGCAGCCACTTGCGCGCGGAGGTGGCGTTGGTGATGGTCTCGATGGTGGTGAAGGTCTTGGAGGCGATGACGAACAGCGTCTCGGCGGGATCCAGGTCCCGGGTCGCCTCGTGCAGGTCGGCACCGTCCACGTTGGAGACGAAGCGGACGGTGAGATCGCGGTCGGTGAAGCTGCGCAGCACCTCGTAGGCCATCGCGGGGCCGAGGTCGGAGCCGCCGATGCCGATGTTGACGACGTTGCGGATGCGCTTGCCGGTGTGGCCGGTCCAGGCACCGGAGCGGACGCGGTCGGCGAAGTCGCTCATCCTGTCGAGCACGGCGTGCACGGCCGGCACCACGTTCTCACCGTCGACCTCGATCACCGCGTCGCGCGGGGCGCGCAGGGCGGTGTGCAGCACGGCCCTGTCCTCGGTGACGTTGATCTTCTCGCCCCGGAACATCGCGTCGCGCAGGCCGAAGACGTCCGTCGCGGCGGCCAGCTCGCGCAGCAGGCGCAGCGTCTCGTCGGTGACGAGGTGCTTGGAGTAGTCGACGTAGAGGTCGCCGACCTGGAGCGTGTACCCGGTGCCGCGCGCGGGATCGGCGTCGAACAGATCCCTCAGATGGGTGTCCGCCAGCTCCTCCCGGTGCCCCGCCAGAGCGGTCCACTCGGGCATCTGGTCGAGCCTGGTACGGCCGTCTGCGTTCATTTCCGACTTCCGCCTTCTTTCGTGCCTGTCCCAGCGGTTCCAACCTAGTTGATCAGTGCACGGGAGGAGCGGTCGCGACGCTTTCCCCGTGGCCGGCCACAGGTGTCTCCGGCCTGTGCGCCGGTATCAGCGCGGTGACCGGCAGGACGAAGAAGGCTGCGGCGAGCGGCGCCCTGGCCGTGTCCACCGTCCACATCGCGCGCCGCTGGTCGACGCGGTCGGCGATCGCGCCGCCGAGCAGGCCGAAGAGGATCCAGGACAGGTAGCCGCAGGCGGACACGGCGGCGATGAGCAGGGGTTCGCCGGTCAGCGAGGCGGCGAGCAGCGGCAGCGCGGCCGCAGGCAGCGCGTCACCGAAGCCGGGCAGCACGGCGGCGCTCCACAGCCACCCGAAGCCCCCGCGCCACGGAGGCACACGCTTGTCACCCGTCTCGGCCGCCGTCACAACTCCCCCTCGCCGTTCGCACCTTCACGAAAACGGTAGGGGGCAGCACTGACAACCGGTCGGCGCCGAGCGGCGGATACGGCTCCGGCCAGGCGCCCGCGGGCACCCGGCCGGTGAAACTCCTAGATCTCGCCGCGCAGTTTGGCGAGCGCCTCGGCGAGGATCGCCTCGCCGTCCGCGTCGCTGCGCCGCTCCCGTACGTACGCGAGGTGCGTCTTGTACGGCTCGGTGCGCGGCGGGTCCGGCGGGTTGTCCCGGTCCTGACCGGCCGGGAAGCCGCAGCGCGGGCAGTCCCAGGTGTCGGGAACCTGCGCGTCGCTGGCGAAGCTCGGCTGCGTCTCATGCCCGTTGGAGCACCAGAAGGAGATGCGCAGACGCGGCGCGGACTCGCCGCGCTCGGCCTCGCCCATCGGCCCCGCCCCGACCCGGCTTCCTCGGATCGCGTTGCCACTTGCCACGGTCGTAACTCCCTGCGTGATGGTGCCGCGAAGCGAGTCGGCGTTTCACTTCGCCGCGAGCGCCTCAGTCTACGTAAGGCCCAACGCGCGTCCAGTGATTGGAGTTACCGGCCCCCACATCCAGACGCAAGCCCCATGATAGGCCGCGCTCAGGAGCGCGTACCGAACACGGGGCTTTACGTGGGGAATATACGGAATGATCGGGGCATACGCCCCGGTTTGCGCGGTTCGGTGCGTCAGCTGTTCGTCTTCATCACGATGCCGAGGACGATGATGGACGCGAACCACAGCAGACCGACCACGATGGTGATCCGGTCGAGGTTGCGCTCGGCGACCGAGGAGCCGCCGACGGAGGACTGCATGCCGCCACCGAACATGTCGGACAGGCCGCCGCCCTTCCCCTTGTGCATCAGCACCAGCAGCATCAGCAGCAGGCTGAAGACGATCAGGGCGATCGAGAACCCCAAAACCACGGCTGGACCAACTTCCTCGGATTTTGATGGACGACGGGGGCACAGCACCTGGGCTGCGCCCCCGCAAGGGTACGACGTATCGCCGCTACCGCCTACTCACAGACCGTCCTACTGATCGCGGAACCGCACGATCTTGACGAACTCTTCGGCGTCCAGCGAGGCACCGCCGACCAGCGCGCCGTCGATGTCGGCCTGGGCCATGATCTCGGCGACGTTGCCCGACTTCACGGAGCCGCCGTACTGGACGCGGACCTTGTCGGCCACGTCCTGCGAGTACAGCTCGGCGACCTTGGCGCGGATGGCGGCGCAGACTTCCTGCGCGTCCTCGGCGCCGCACACCTTGCCGGTGCCGATGGCCCACACGGGCTCGTAGGCGATCACGACGGTCTCGGCCTGCTCGGCCGGGAGGTCCTTCAGGCCGCCCTCGACCTGGGCGAGGGTGTGCGTGACGTGGTTGCCCGCCTCACGGACGTCCAGCTCCTCGCCGACGCACAGGATCGGGGTGAGGCCGTGCCTGTAGGCGGCCTTGACCTTGGCGTTGACGATCTCGTCGGTCTCGTGGTGGTACTGCCGGCGCTCGGAGTGGCCGATCACCGCGTAGGTGCACTTCAGCTTGGCCAGCATGGGACCGGAGATCTCGCCGGTGTAGGCGCCGGAGTCGTGCTGCGAGATGTCCTGGGCGCCGTACTTGATCTTGAGCTTGTCGCCGTCGACCAGGGTCTGCACGGAGCGCAGGTCGGTGAAGGGCGGCAGAACGGCGACCTCGACGGCCTCGTAGTCCTTGTCGGCCAGCGCGAAGGCGAGCTTCTGGACGTGCGCGATGGCCTCGAGGTGGTTGAGGTTCATCTTCCAGTTGCCCGCCATCAGCGGCGTGCGCGTGCTCATTGAGGTCAGTCCTCCAGTGCGGCGAGGCCGGGGAGCGTCTTGCCCTCGAGGTATTCGAGGGAGGCGCCGCCACCGGTCGAGATGTGGCCGAATGCATTCTCGTCGAAGCCGAGCGTACGCACGGCCGCGGCGGAGTCACCGCCGCCGACGACGGTGAAGCCGTCCGAGTCGACGAGTGCCTGGGCGACCGCCTTGGTGCCCTCGGCGTAGTCGGGGTGCTCGAAGACGCCCATGGGACCGTTCCAGAAGACGGTCTCGGCGTCGGCGAGCTTCGAGGCGTAGAGCTCTCGGGTCCTCGGGCCGATGTCCAGGCCCTCCTGGTCGGCGGGGATCCTGTCCGCGTCGACCGTGGTGTTCTCGGTCGGCGCCTTGGTCTTCAGGTCCGGGAACTCCCGGGAGACCACGACGTCGACGGGCAGCAGCAGCTCGACGCCCTGCTTCTCGGCGCGCTGCATGTATTCGGTGACGACCGGGACCTGGTCCTCCTGCAGGAGGGAGATGCCGACCTCGTAACCCTTGGCCTTGAGGAAGGTGTAGGCCATACCGCCGCCGATCAGCAGCCGGTCGGCCTTGCCGAGCAGCTGGTCGATCACCGCGAGCTTGTCGGAGACCTTGGCGCCGCCCAGCGCGACGACGTAGGGCCGCTTGACGTCGTCGGTGAGCTTCTTGAGGACGCCGACCTCGGTGGCGATCAGGTAGCCGGCGTAGTGCGGCAGCCGGGCCGGCAGGTCGTAGACGGATGCGTGCTTGCGGTGGACGGCGCCGAAGCCGTCACCGACGTAGACATCGGCGAGGGCGGCGAGGGCGTCGGCGAACGCGCCGCGCTCCGCGTCGTCCTTGCTCGTCTCGCCCGCGTTGAACCGGAGGTTCTCCAGCAGCGTGACCTCGCCGTTCGCCAGGGCGGCGACGGTGGCCTTCGCGCTGTCACCGATCGTGTCGGTGGCGAACGAGACGTTCTTGCCCAGGATTTCACCGAGCCGCACCGCGGCCGGGGCGAGCGAGAACTGCGGGTCCGGGGCGCCCTTGGGGCGGCCCAGGTGCGAGGCGACGATCACCCGTGCACCCGCCTCGGCGAGCTTGGCGATGGTCGGGGCGACAGCGCGGATACGGCCGTCGTCGGTGATGGTCGTGCCGTCCAGCGGGACGTTGAGGTCGGCGCGGACGAAGACCCGCTTGCCTTCCACACCGTCCTGGATAAGTTCGTCGATCGTCTTCATGATGGGGGCTCCCGAGGGCTGATGGTGCTCCGTGATCGTAGTCATCGCTGTTCTGCACGTGAGTCAGGGCCCGGTCAGCGCGTCCCTGCGCTGACCGGGCCCTGCTCTCACTTCAAGATGCTGCTTCGACGATCAGAGCTGGTCGCCGACGAAGCGCGTGAGGTCCACGAGGCGGTTGGAGTAGCCCCACTCGTTGTCGTACCAGCCGAGGATCTTCACCGAGTTGCCCTCCTGGACCATGGTCAGGGAGGAGTCGAAGGTGCAGGAGGCCGGGTCGCCGACGATGTCCGAGGAGACGATCTGGTCCTCGGTGTAGGCGAGGTAGCCCTTGAGGTCGCCGTCCTCGGAGGCCTTCTTGAACGCGGCGTTGACCTCGTCCTTGGTGACCTCGCGCTGGAGCGTCACGACCAGGTCGGTGGCCGAGCCGGTCGGGACCGGGACGCGCATCGCGATGCCGTCCAGCTTGCCCTTCAGCTGCGGCAGGACCAGGGCGGTGGCCTTCGCGGCACCGGTCGTGGTCGGGATGATGTTCTCGGCGGCGGCACGGGCGCGGCGCAGGTCCTTGTGCGGGAAGTCCAGGATGCGCTGGTCGTTCGTGTACGCGTGCACCGTGGTCATCAGACCCTTGACGATGCCGAAGTTCTCGTCGAGGACCTTCGCCATCGGCGCCACACAGTTGGTGGTGCAGGAGGCGTTGGAGATGACGTGGTGCTGCGCCGGGTCGTACTTGTCCTGGTTGACGCCCATGACGATGGTGATGTCCTCGTCCTTGGCCGGAGCCGAGATGAGGACCTTCTTGGCGCCGCCGGCGATGTGCTTCGCGGCGTCGTCCTTCTTGGTGAAGATGCCGGTCGACTCGATGACGATGTCGACGCCCAGCTCGCCCCAGGGGATCTCGGCCGGGTTGCGCTCGGAGAGCACCTTGATGGTGTGACCGTCCACCGTGATGGTGTCGGCGGTGTGGGTGACCTCCTGCTTGAGGCGCCCCAGGATCGTGTCGTACTTCAGCAGATGGGCGGTGGTCGCGGTGTCACCCAGATCGTTGACAGCCACGACCTCGATGTCTGCACCCTGCTCCAGCAGCGCGCGGAAGTAGTTGCGCCCGATGCGGCCGAAGCCGTTGATGCCTACGCGGATCGTCACGAACCGATCTCCTCGTTGGTACGCCGGCCATGCGGTGCCGGCGAGCTGTATTTGGGATGTCCCCGACCACCACCGACCCTACCTCTCTGAGGCCCCCGGAGTGACATCGAGATGCCGCATAGAGGGCAGGCGGTCCGTACCCGCCAGTAGGGGTACGGACCGCCTCGGATCGGCAGTGGATTCATTCGTGTTTGTCAGGGAATGCCAGGCACTCCTGACGCCATTTTCACTCGTTCGTGAGCGGGTCGGCTCACTTGATGAGTACCCCGTCCGCGCACCGTTGAGAGGGGGCCGCGCTCACCTGTCGAGCGCGCGGAACGCCTTCTTCAGCAGGGCCGCCCGATCGGCCGCCGACGGCACCTGTTCGAGGCCGAAGCCGAGCAGCACGGTGTCGTCCGTGGCGACCGCTCCATAGGTCCGGAACAGGGTCCCGGTGCGCGTCCAGTCCCTCAGGACCGCCGGGCTGCCCTCGGGCGGTCCGGCCGCCTTCCAGGCGCCCAGGGACGACTCGAAGCCCTCGGTCTCCCGCGCCGCGCCGCCGACGACCAGCGAGGCGTCGTCGGCGAGGACGCCGTGGCCGCCGCTGCCGGGGTCGGTGACGTAGCTGATCGAGACCTCGACGTGCTTCCCGGCGTACGCGCTCAGGTCGAAGCTCACCTGCCGCCAGCCGCCGGAGCTGCCGGTGAGGCTGTTCCAGGAACCGGTGGTGCCGGTCGCCGTGCACGCGTTGCCGTCGAGCGTCAGGTAGTGCTTCAGCCACGGGTGTTCACCGATCAGGAAGCCGGCCCCGCACTCGGCCGGTACGGCCGTCTTCGTGGCCCCTCCGGCCTCCGGCAGGGTGGTCCAGTCGTCGGTGCCCACCGTGTGCGCCTCGATCACCGCGTGGTCGTAGCCGGGCTCGGTGTCCCACAGCAGCCGGGCGCTCAGGGCCGGCCTGTCGGCGGCGCCGACACCGGTGAGGTCGATGGTGCGGGTGAGTCGCTTGTAGGCGTCGTCGGTGTGCACGGCGGCGGCCATGGCGGCGCCCGCGTACGGCCCGTACGGGTTGACGGTCCCGGCGAACGCGCCCGCGCCCGCGCTCGTGAACTGCGGATACGTGGCGACCGGCAGCTCCTCGGAGGTGACGCTGTAGGTGCCCGCCTTGTCCAGCGGGTTGCCGGGCGCGTCACCGAGGGCGCCGGTGAAGCCGTCGAGCGCGCCGGAGCCGGTGAAGCCGGTGGCCCCCTTGGTCGACGTACGGCTGTAGGCGCCCAGGTAGTACTGGCTGAAGTCGTCCGACAGGGTGCCGCCGCCGAGGTCGACGCTGCCGCCGGCCAGCTCACCGGCTTCGATCAGCCGGCCGCCCTCGTTGAGGTAGGAGCGCAGCTGGAGCTGGGTGGGATTGGCCGGGCCCGTCGCGCCGGAGTAGTGCACGACCGTCGGGAAGTGCCCCAGCACGCCGAGCGCGTCCGGAACGCCCTGGGTGGCCACGTCCCACACGATCGCCCTGTGGCCGGCCGCCTTCAGCGCGTCCGTGTACGTCCGTGCCTGTGTGGCGGCCGTGCCCTCCTCGGCGACCACGAGGGTGTCGGCCTTCGGCCGCCTGGCGACGGTGTACGTGAAGTGGGGGCTCGAGACCTTCCTGCCGGCCTTGGTCTCGCCGGTGAACCACACCTCGACCTTGTCGCCCGGGACGCCGTCCTGCACCTTGGCGCGGTACTCGTCGAAGTAGAGGTCGTCCTCGCCGCCGTAGGTCTGTCCGCCCCTCCAGTGCTTCAGCGCCTGGTCGAGCGTACGGCCGCCGTTGACGCGGTACTTCAGTTCCTTGTCCCGGACCGCCTTGCGGGCGACGACGGAGACCTCCTGGTCGGCGCCCCGGGAGTAGGACGTGGAGAACGCGGCCGGGGTGAAGTCGGCGGCGCTCAGACCGACCGCGGAGGCCGGCTTGTCGGGGTGCGCGGCGGTCTCGGCGACGGAGAGCGCGAACGGGACGTTCTTCGCGAACTCCTGCTGGATCAGCTTCTCGTCGTCGGGGAAGCTGAACTCCGACTGGCAGTCCTCGGGCTTCCAGGCGTCGTTCGGATCGACGCTCGAGGCGGTCTGGCAGGTCGACATCTCGGGGGTGAACATCGCCAGGCCGTTGACGTTCGACGCGTGCCCGTCCGCCTCGCCGTTGGTGGTGTACAGCTCCGAGGACAGCTGCGAGCGGTAGCCGGGGACCGCGGGGTTGTCCGGCGTGCCGGCGAGCGCCTTGTAGAGGACGTCGTCGGGGGTCGGGGTGGCCACCTGCCAGCCGACGCCGTAGAGGAGGAGCTCGGCGGCGGAATGGTAGTTGATCGCGTACCTGAACCCGACGCGCTTCTCGAAGCCGTCCAGGGCCCGGGTCTCGGGCTCGGACTCGGGACTCGCGCCGCGGTAGGTCTGGCTGGTGGGGTTGGGCGACGAGCCCTCGTCGTCATAGCCCCACTTGTAGGCGAAGTTGCGGTTGAGGTCGACGCCGTCGCCCGTGCTGATGACGCCGTCGCCGTTGACGTCCCGCAGGTTCTTGCGCCACAGGCGGTTGGCGGAGCCCTGGAAGGTGTAGTCGTAGCCGTCGGGGTTGGCCGAGAGGACGAACCACAGCTCGGTCGTGTCGACGATCTTCTTGACGCGCTTGTCGGTCCCGTAGTTGTCCAGGTAGTAGTGCATCAGGCGCCGGGTCATCTCCGGCGTGATCCACTCCCGCGCGTGCTGGTTGGACAGGTAGAGCACCGACGGCTTGGAGCCGTCCTTCGACTTCTTCGCGTTCCCGGTCAGTTTGAGCGCGAGGATGTCCTGGCCCCTGATGGTCCGGCCGATGGACTCGACCTTGGTGAGGCGCGGGTTGGCCCGGGCGGTACGGAGGATCTCCTCCTCCAGTCCACCGCGTCCGCTGTACGGGCGGAACACACCCTGCGCGGCGCCCTCGACCCGGGCCTGCGCCTTGGCCGAGAGGGTGTGTTCGGTGAGGTCGACCCCCTGCTCGCGCAGCCTGGCCGCCTGCTTGTCGGTGAGGTAGACCTCCACCGCGGCCTTGCCGCCTGCGGTCACCGCTTGGCCCAGCTCATGGCCGTCCTGACCGGCTTCGAGCAGCAGGGGAACCTGCTTGCGGGTGACGTCGGCGCGGAAGACCTTGACCTCGTCCGGGTCGGACCTCGCGGGGTGTGCGCTGTGTGCCTGGGCGGTGGGTGCGAGGCTCGCTCCGCCGACGAGAAGCGCGCCGACGGCGAGGATCGATCTCGCTCTGTGTCTCATGAACCCCCCTGGAGGTGGTCCGCCACAGCGGCGAACAGGTTGCCAGGCTCATGTCACACGATGATCGAGTCAAGAGCGCCACATGGACACGCACATACCGGTGCCGACCACCCGATCGGGGGCCGGCACCAGCGAATTGACGGACCGTCGGGTCAGCCGGCCAGGTTCTCCGCCAGATCCTCGCTGAGGTTCGCCTCCGTGCCCGGGATACCCAGGTCGGAGGCGCGCTTGTCGGCCATCGCCAGCAGGCGGCGGATCCGGCCCGCGACCGCGTCCTTCGTCAGCGGCGGGTCGGCGAGCGCGCCCAGCTCCTCCAGAGACGCCTGCTTGTGCTCCATGCGCAGCCGACCGGCGGCCGCCAGGTGCTCCGGCACCTCCTCGCCCAGGATCTCCAGGGCGCGCTGGACCCGGGCCCCGGCGGCCACGGCGGCACGGGCCGAGCGGCGCAGGTTGGCGTCGTCGAAGTTGGCGAGCCGGTTGGCCGTGGCCCGCACCTCGCGCCGCATCCGGCGCTCCTCCCAGGCCAGCACGGACTCGTGCGCGCCGAGGCGGGTGAGCAGGGCGCCGATCGCGTCGCCGTCCCGGACGACCACCCGGTCCACCGTCCGCACCTCACGGGCCTTCGCCGCGATCGACAGCCGGCGCGCGGCGCCGACCAGCGCGAGCGCGGCCTCCGGGCCCGGGCAGGTCACCTCCAGGGAGGAGGACCGGCCGGGCTCGGTCAGTGAGCCGTGCGCCAGGAAGGCCCCGCGCCAGGCCGCCTCCGCGTCGCAGGTGGCCCCCGAGACCACCTGCGGGGGCAGGCCGCGGATCGGGCGGCCCCGGCCGTCCACGAGACCCGTCTGCCGGGCCAGCTGGTCACCGCCGGCGACGACCCGTACGACGTACCGGGAGCCGCGGCGCAGTCCGCCCGGTGCCATCACGATCAGCTCGGAACTGTGCCCGAAGATCTCC
Organism: Streptomyces sp. NPDC042638; assembly: GCF_040647235.1. Lineage (NCBI taxonomy): Bacteria > Bacillati > Actinomycetota > Actinomycetes > Kitasatosporales > Streptomycetaceae > Streptomyces > Streptomyces sp. NPDC042638. The sequence goes on along the minus strand of NZ_JBEZBT010000002.1, from coordinate 186,335 downwards.
AGGATGTCCCGCTTGAGCCGGCGTGCCGCCATCGCGGTGTCCAGCTCCGCCTCGATCACGATGCGTCCGCTCACCAGGTGGAGGCCGCCGGCGAACCGCAGAATGGCGGAAACCTCCGCCTTCCTGCAGCAGGTCCGGGTGACGGGGAGCCGGGAGATCTCGTCCTTCACCGCTGCCGTCATCGCCATGGGCCGATCCTTCCATGCATCCGAAAAATACGGTCGTACGCGGCGGCCAACAGTTCCGGATCGTGCCGGGGTGATCCGTCGGGCCGGGCCACGGGCGCCAGCTCGACCGCGGCTCCCAGCCGCTTGGCGGCCTCGGTGAGCGAGTCACGGTCGGGCACGGCGGCCTCGTCGGCCAGCACCACGTCCAGGGCGAGTTTAGGGGCGTGTCGCCCCAAAACCTCCAAATGACGCTGCGGGGAGAAGCCCTCGGTTTCTCCCGGTTGCGGCGCCAGGTTCAAGGAGAGCACACGGCGCGCCTTGGTTTCCGTGACCGCGTCCAGCAGCTGGGGGACGAGCAGGTGCGGGATGACCGAGGAGAACCAGGAGCCGGGACCGAGCACCACCCAGTCCGCGTCCATGACCGCCGCGACGGCCTCGGGGACGGCGGGCGGGTCGTTGGGCACGAGATGCACCGACTGCACCTCGCCGGGCGTCAGGGCGACGGTCGCCTGCCCGCGCACCGTGTCCACGTCGTCCGGACGCTCCGGGTCGTGCCCCTTGACCAGGGCCTGCAGCTCCAGCGGCACCGCCGACATGGGCAGCACACGGCCGTGCGCGCCGAGCAGCTTGCCGACCAGGTCCAGGGCCTGCACATGATCACCGAGCTGCTCCCACAGGGCGACGATCAGCAGATTGCCGACCGCGTGTTCGTGCAGGTCGCCCTGGGACTGGAAGCGGTGCTGGATGACCCGGGCCCAGGTCTGGCCCCAGTCGTCGTCGCCGCACAGCGCGGCCAGCGCCTTGCGCAGGTCGCCGGGCGGCAGCACGCCAAGCTCGTCCCGGAGCCGGCCGCTGGAGCCGCCGTCGTCGGCCACGGTGACGACGGCGGTGAGGTCGCCGGTGATCCGGCGCAGCGCGGCGAGCGACGCGGACAGGCCCATGCCGCCGCCGAGCGCGACCACCTTGGGCTGGGTGCCACGCCTACGGGGCCGGGCCCCGCGGGCCTCGGCCGGGCGGTCGGCGCGCGCGTCGGGCACCACCCGGCGCAGTCTGCTCAGCCGCGGTGTACGTCCCGTCATTCCCGTCCCATGTCCCGGTGCACGACCACCGTCTCCACGCCCTCGGCCGCGAGGCGCGCGGCGAGCTTCTCCGACATCGCCACCGAGCGGTGCTTACCGCCCGTACAGCCGATGGCGATGGTCACGTACCGCTTGCCCTCGCGCCGGTAGCCGGCCGCGACGAGCCGGAGCAGTTCGGCGTACCGGTCGAGGAACTCCTTGGCACCGGGCTGGTTGAAGACGTAGCCGGCGACCTCCTCGTTGAGGCCGGTGTAGGGGCGCAGCTCCGGGACCCAGTGCGGGTTGGGCAGGAACCGCATGTCCGCGACCAGGTCGGCGTCGACCGGGAGGCCGTACTTGAAGCCGAAGGACATCACGGTGGCCCGCAGCTCCGGCTCCTCCTCGCCCGCGAACTGGGCGTCCATCTTGGCGCGCAGCTCGTGCACGTTGAGACTGGAGGTGTCGATCACCAGGTCGGCGTCGCCGCGCAGCTCGCGCAGCAGCTCGCGCTCGGCGGCGATGCCGTCGACGATGCGACCGTCGCCCTGCAGCGGGTGCGGGCGGCGCACCGACTCGAAGCGGCGCACCAGGGCCTCGTCGGAGGACTCCAGGAAGACGATCCGCCGGGTGACGCCCCGGGTGTCCAGGTCGGCGAGGGATTCGCGCAGGTTGTCGAAGAAGCGCCGGCCGCGCACGTCCACGACGACCGCGATCCGCGCCACGTTGCCCTGCGAGCGGGCACCCAGCTCCACCATGGTGGGGATGAGGGCGGGCGGCAGGTTGTCCACGACGAACCAGCCGAGGTCCTCCAGACACTTCGCGGCCGTGGACCGTCCGGCTCCGGACATCCCGGAAATGATCACCAGCTCGGGGATGGCCGCCTCGGGGACCCCGGCTGTCTCGTTGCCCGTACTCACCTGTGCTCCGTTGTCCTGGCCCGTGTCCCGGCCGGCGTCGGTGTCGTGCCGGACGGCATCGTCGCCCGTGTCGCTGTGCGCCTGATCTCGCTGTGCTGTGGGGTGCTCTTCGTGCTCGGTCATGTCTCCTGCCCCCGTCGTTCGTCCGGGCCGCCCGCGGTCACGGGCTCCCCTGAGGAACCGTCCGTCGTACCTGGTTCCTCATCCTCAATGATCTCTCCGGTCGCCGTGTTCACGGCCGGTGCGGCCGGGGCCGCCTGGGCGAGGGCCACGGCGATGGTCTCGGCCGTCTTCCGGCCTATCCCGGGCACTTCCTGGATCTGCTCGATTGTGGCGGACCGCAGCTTCCTCACCGAACCGAAATGCTTGATGAGCGCCTGTTTCCGGGTCTCGCCGAGGCCGGGGACGTCGTCCAGCGGGCCCGCGCGGAAGCGCTTGGCGCGCTTCGTGCGCTGGTAGGTGATCGCGAAGCGGTGGGCCTCGTCGCGGACCCGCTGGAGCAGGTAGAGGCCCTCGCTGGTGCGGGGCAGGACCACCGGGTCGTCCTCGCCGGGCACCCAGACCTCCTCCAGGCGCTTGGCGAGGCCGCAGACGGCGATGTCGTCGATGCCCAGCTCGTCCAGGGCACGCCGGGCCGCCGCGACCTGCGGCCGGCCGCCGTCCACCACCACGAGCTGGGGCGGGTACGCGAACTTCCTCGGGCGGCCGTCATCGTCCTTGAGGGAGTCGGCGATCACGTCCGTGCCGTCTGTGCCGGCGATCACGTCCGGGCCGTCTGTGCCGGCGATCGCGTCCGGGGCGGTGCGCGCGTCCGGGCCGTCTGTGCCGGCGATCGCGTCCGGGGCGGTGCGCGCGTCCGGGCCGTACG
>NZ_JBEZBT010000002.1:183063-183231 GCF_040647235.1 Streptomyces sp. NPDC042638 | reverse complement strand
CGACGAGGGCGTCCGGACCGGTGAGGGCGTCCGGACCGGTGAGCGCGTGCGGGTCGGTGCGCGCGTCCGTGGGGCTGATCACGTCCGGGGCGGTGCGCGCATCCGTGCTGGTGAGGGCGTCCGGACCGGTGAGGGCGTCCGGACCGGTGAGCGCGTGCGGGTCGGTGC
>NZ_JBEZBT010000002.1:109285-182964 GCF_040647235.1 Streptomyces sp. NPDC042638 | reverse complement strand
CGCGCATCCGTGCTGGTGAGCGCGTGCGGGCCGGTGCGCGCGCCGTCGCCGTGGGGCTCGGTCAGGGCACCCTCGGCGGCGGAGCCGTCGGCTGCGTCGGCGCCGTCGGCCCACTCCCCCGTCCTCTCCTTCTCGGCGAGGTAGCGCTTGAAGCGGCGGGTGATCACCTCGTGCATGGAGCGGACGTCGTCCTGACCGGCGAAACCCTTGATCTGGAAACGGCGGTACTCGCTCTTGCGCTGCAGGCCGTCCTCGAAGACGACCATGGAGGCCACCACGTCGTCGCCCTGGAGGTGCGAGATGTCGTAGCACTCGATCCGCAGCGGGGCGCTGTCCAGGTCGAGGGCCTCGGCGATCTCCTCCAGCGCACGAGAGCGCGTGGTCAGATCCGAGGCGCGCTTGGTCTTGTGCAGCACCAGGGCCTGCTGGGCGTTGCGCTGCACGGTCTCCATGAGCGCCTTCTTGTCGCCCCGCTGCGGGATGCGCAGCGAGACGTTCGCCCCGCGGCGGCCGGTCAGCCACTCCTGGGCCGGCTCGACCGGCTCGGGCAGCGCCGGGACCAGCACCTCCTTGGGGACCGCGTCCCCGGTCTCCTCCCCGTACAGCTGCTGCAGGGCGTGCTCGACCAGGGCACCGGTGGTGATCTCCTCGACCTTGTCGGTCACCCAGCCGCGCTGGCCGCGCACCCGGCCGCCACGCACGTGGAAGATCTGCACGGCCGCCTCCAGCTCGTCCTCGGCGACGGCGATGAGGTCGGCGTCGGTGGCGTCGGCGAGAACGACCGCGTTCTTCTCCATGGCCTTCTTCAGGGCCTCGATGTCGTCACGCAGGCGGGCGGCCCGCTCGTACTCCATCTCCTCGGCCGCCTCCATCATCTGCTTCTCCAGGCGGCGGAGGTAGGTGCCGGTGCGGCCGGCCATGAAGTCGCAGAACTCCTCGGCCAGCTCCCGGTGGTCCTCGGGGCTGATCCGGCCGACACAGGGCGCAGAGCACTTGCCGATGTAGCCGAGCAGGCAGGGGCGGCCGGTACGGGCGGCGTTCTTGAAGACGCCGGCCGAGCAGGTGCGCACCGGGAACACGCGCAGCAGCAGATCGACGGTGTCCCTGATGGCCCACGCGTGCGCGTACGGCCCGAAATAGCGGACGCCCTTCTTCTTGTGACCGCGCATCACCTGCACACGTGGGAACTGCTCGTTCATCGTGACCGCGAGGTAGGGGTAGCTCTTGTCGTCGCGGTACTTGACGTTGAACCGGGGGTCGTACTCCTTGATCCAGGAGTACTCCAGCTGCAGCGCCTCGACCTCCGTGGACACCACCGTCCACTCCACGGACGCGGCTGTGGTCACCATCGTCCTGGTGCGCGGGTGCAGGTTCGCCAGGTCCTGGAAGTAGTTCGCCAGGCGCTGGCGCAGGCTCTTCGCCTTCCCGACGTAGATCACCCGGCGGTGCTCGTCACGGAACCTGTACACCCCCGGGGTGTCCGGGATCTCACCCGGCCTGGGGCGGTAGCTGGAGGGGTCGGCCATGTCTCACACCCTACTGGCGAGCACCGACACCGCGTCGGGCCTGTGGACAACGCCCGCACGCGTACGGCCGGACCCGCCGTGGCCGCCGCTGCGCTTCCCGCCCGTGCGGGGCCGTGTGCCTCCTCGCCTTCGGGTGGCACGCCCCCGGCACCACCGTCCGGGGCACCTCGGCACGTTCCGGCGGCCGGGCTCCGGCCATGCCGGGGACGCGCAGCCTGCCACCCTCCCCGCGGCGCGGTCAGGGACAGTCCCGCGGCGGCCGTCGCCGGGACCGTCCGCCGTCCGCCGAACGGCGAGGTCCGGCCAGTCCTCCGGAACGGACAGCCCGAGGTGTTGTCGGGTTCTGGTCAACACGCTTCAATGCGGGGGAACTCGCGGCCGTGCACACAGGTGTGCGGGCGCGGTGTGCCCGGCCACGGGCGTCCGCGGCGCCCACGGGGGTGGCCCCGCACACCCGCACAGGCGGTCTGACCAGCCGTAGTGACACCTCACAGAAAGGCCCCTCGGCATGCGGCATGCCACAGAGCACGCGGACGTCCCCACCGCGGAGCTGGACACGGCCCTGCGGGGCGGCCCCTTCCATGTGGCGCTGCGCGCCGCGATCGCCGCACGCGGACTGCCGCTCCAGCGCGTGCAGCACCATCTGTCGCGCCACGGGGTCAAGGTGGGTGTCACCAGCCTGAGTTACTGGCAACAGGGCGCCCGCCGCCCGCAGCGTCCGGAGTCGCTGCGTGCCGTCCGGGCGCTGGAGGAGATCCTCCAGCTGCCGGACGAGTCCCTGATCCGGCTGCTCGCCGAGGCCGAGGAGCCGGCGACGGCCGGCCGCCCGGCGGGCCACTCCTACCGCTCCCTGATCGAGGCATCGGACGTCCTGGACCGGCTCACCGCCGACCTCGGCTGGTCGCTGGACGGCGGACTGCACACCCTGGGGCACCACGAGTGCGTCCGGATCGGCGCCGCGCGTGAGCTGGCGACCCGCGAAGCCCACCACATCGTGCGGGCCCACCGCGACGGCGTCGACCGCTTCGTCGCCGTCCATCACGGCGACCCGGGCTGCGACCCGCGCCGCATCACCGTGCACGCCCTGGAGAACTGCCACACCGGCCGCCTCCGCTGGGACCAGGACACCGGCATCCTCGTGGCCGAGCTGCTCTTCGGCACCCGGCTGCGCTCCGGCGACACCTTCCTCTTCCGGTACGGCATCGAGGACGGCACCGCCGGGACGTGCCGCGAGCATCTCCGCCGGTTCGGGTTCCCCGGCGGCCAGTACGCGCTCCAGGTGCGCTTCGACACGGCCGCGCTGCCGGTGCGTTGTCACCGTTTCGCCCAGCATTCGGCGGCTGCCCCGCGCAGCGGCCGACAGGAACTGCCCGTGACCGGACCCCACCACTGCGCGCATCTGGTCGAGCCCCGGATTCGGCCGGGCATCGTGGGAATCGCCTGGGACTGGGAGTGAGCCTCCTCGCCCGGGACCGGGAGGGTCCAGGAGGCCTGGTCCCGGAGCCCTGCGGCTCTCCGGTCAGTCCGCGGGGCCGGCGACGATCCTGCCGTTCGTGGCCTTCACCGCCAGCTCGGCCAGGGGCTCGGTGGCCGGCGTCTGGACCGCTTTGCCCGTCATGGCGTCGAACTCACTGCCGTGACAAGGGCAGATCAGGGTCGTCCCCTGCAGCTTGTTGATCGGGCACCCCGCGTGCGTGCAGATCGTGCTGTACGCCTTCAGGGTGCCGTCCTCGCCCCGGCTGACCACCACGTTGTGATCCGCGTAGAGCGCCGCCCCGCCCTTGGCGATCTCGCTCTCCTTGCCGAGGTCGACCGGCGCGGTCGGAGTGGCCCCCGCCGAGTTGCCGTCCGGGGCCGAGCACGCGGCCAGGCCGAACCCGGCGACCGGGGCCACGGCAGCCCCTCGGAGGACGGTACGGCGGCTCACGGAGGGGCGGCTGGGCATCTGGGACTCCACTGGTCAAGGGATATGCAGAGCGACGATACCGGGACAGAGAAACCGGACTCGGGAGGGGGTCGGGCGGGAGTCCCGGCCCTGATCGCCGACGGGAGCCCCAGGCGACGTAAACGCTTACGCAAGCGTTTACGCGGAGCAGGATCATGGGATAGCGTCCGGCCGGTAAGTGGTGCGGTCCGGGCACCCGGAAGGCGTGGTTGCCCGGTCCGGTCCGGTGGTCCAGGCGGTCCGGTGGTCCACGCGGTCCGACCGGCCGTCGGCCGCCGGCTCAGGAGGGAGCATGATGGCCACCATGGCGGATGTCGCCCGCAGTGCCGGGGTGTCCGTGGCGACCGTCTCCCATGTCCTCAACGGCACCCGCCCGGTGCTCCCCCACACCCGCCAGGCCGTGCTCGACGCGGTCGACGCCCTCGGCTACACCCCCAACACGCTGGCCCGCTCCCTGGTGACCTCCCGCACCCGCTCCATCGGCCTCGCGGTGTCGGCCATCAGCAACCCGTACTTCACAGAGATCCTGCAGGGTGTCGAGGCCGCTGCCCTGCAAGCCGGCTACAGCCTGCTCATCGCCGATCCGCACGACGACCCCCGGCATGAGCGCAAGGTCGTTCAGCTCCTCCACGAGCGCCGGGTGGACGGCATGATCGTCGCCCCTTCCGTGGACCCGCACCAGCTCGTCGGCTACCTGCGCCGCCACGCCGTACCGACGGTCTTCCTGGACCGGCTTCTCGACGCAGGCATGGCGGAGGCCGTTCCGCCGGACGCCACGAGGGCCGCCGCCACTCCCCCGGGCGCGCCGTACTTCGACCAGGTCTGCGCCGAGAGTGCCGCCCCGACGGCTCTGCTGGTCACCCATCTCGCCGGGCTGGGGCACCGCCGGATCGGTATGATCGCCGGCCTGCCCGGACTCAGCACCACCGGTGAGCGCATCACCGGCTACCGGGAGGGCCTCGCCGCCGCCGGTCTGGAGTGCGACGCCCGCCTGCTCGTCTCCGGCCAATCGGAGTCGGTCACTGCCGAGCGGGTGGTGGCCGGCCTGCTCAACCTGCCCGATCCGCCCACGGCACTCGTCACCGCCAACAACGCGATGACCATCGGCGCCCTGCGCGCGCTGCGCCGGCTCGGTCGGTCCGTACCGGACGACATCGCCCTGTGCTGCTTCGACGACTTCGCCTGGGCCGACCTGTTCTCCCCCCGGCTGACCGCCATCGCCCAGCCGAGCCGGGAGCTGGGCGCCCTGGCCGCCCAGGTGCTCCTTGACCGGCTGGCCGCGCCGGACCGGCCCGGCCGGACGGTCCGGCTGCCGTGCGCGTTCGTCCACCGCACGTCCTGCGGCTGCCCGGAGGAGCCGGACCAGGCAGGAGCGGCCCGGCTCATCGCACCATCCACACTGTCCGAGAAGGGAACCGCCTCGTGATCGTCGTCGCCGGTGAGGCACTGATCGACCTGGTACCGCAGGGCCCCGGTGCCCTCGCGGCCCTGAAGCCGGCGCTCGGCGGCGGCCCGTACAACACCGCCGTGGCCCTCGGCAGGCTGGGCTCGCCCACCGCCTTCTGCTCCCGGACGTCGGACGACGCCTTCGGTGAGGCCCTGCTCGACGGACTGCGGCAGGCCGGGGTCGACGTGTCCGGCGTACAGCGGGGGCCGGAGCCGACGACGCTGGCCGTGGCCACGATCGACGCCGTCGGCTCGGCCGCCTACTCCTTCTATGTCGACGGCACCGCCGACCGTCTGTTCAGCGCCCCCGCCGCGCTCCCGGCCGGTACGCGCGCGGTGTCCTTCGGTACCTGCTCGCTCGTCCTGGAACCGGGGGCGAGCGCCTATGAGGAGCTGATGCGTACGGCTGCCGGACAGGGGGTGTTCACGGCCCTCGACCCCAATGTCCGGGCGGGGCTGATCCCGGATGCGGACGCCTATCGGCAGCGTTTCCGGAGCTGGCTGCCCTCGGTGACGCTGCTGAAGCTGTCCGCGGAGGATGCGGCGTGGCTCGGGGGGACGCCCGGCGAGTGGCTGGCCGCGGGACCGGCGGCCGTGGTGGTCACGCGGGGCGGTGACGGTCTGACCGTGTACACCCAGGACGGCGGGGAGCATTCCGTGCCGGGTGAGAAGGTCGATGTCGTGGACACCATCGGCGCCGGTGACACGGTGAACGCGGCCTTGCTGCACGGGCTGGCCGTGCGGGACGCGCTGTCGCCGGAAGCACTCGCCGCCCTCGGGACGGAGGGCTGGACACGGCTGCTGCGCTTCGCGGCACGTGCGGCGGCGATCACCTGCTCCCGGGCGGGGGCCGAGCCGCCGTTCGCGGCGGAGCTGGGTGAGCCGACCGGGCTCTGAGCGGTCTGTCTTTCCCTGTGCTGTTGACAAGGTACGGCCCGGCCTGCGGTGCGCGGGGACTTGTCCTGCCGCCGGACCGGACTGGCTGATGGTGGAACGAGCGGCGCCCCGCGGGAAGTTCCCGCGGGGCGCCGGATTTTTGACGCGGTGTCAGGCCGAGGGCGGCGAGTGTCCGCGCCGCGGCCGGCCGTCCCGGGTCGTGGGCCGGCCGGCTCAGACCGTGCGGCCCCGCGTGGTCTTCTTCGCGGGCGTCGCCTTCTTGGCTGTTGCGGCCTTCTTGGTGGCGGTGCTGTTAGCCCTGGCCGTCACCGTCCGCTTCGCCGGGGACTTGGCCGCGGCCGTCTTGCGGGTCGTACCCCCGCGCCGTGCCTTCACCGGCTCGGCGTCGCTGATCCGATCGGCGCCGAGGATCTCCCTCAGGAACTTGCCGGTGTGGCTCGACGGGACCCCGGCGACATCCTCCGGCGTGCCCTCGGCGACCACCAGACCACCGCCGGCGCCGCCCTCCGGGCCCATGTCGACGAGCCAGTCGGCGGTCTTGATCACGTCGAGGTTGTGCTCGATGACGATGACCGTGTTGCCCTTGTCGACCAGTCCTCCGAGGACCTTGAGCAGCTTGCTGATGTCCTCGAAGTGCAGACCGGTGGTCGGCTCGTCCAGGACGTAGACCGTGCGTCCCGTGGACCGCTTCTGCAGTTCGCTGGCGAGCTTCACGCGCTGCGCCTCACCGCCGGAGAGGGTGGTGGCGGACTGGCCGAGGCGGACGTAACCGAGACCGACGTCGTGCAGCGTCTTCAGGTGACGGGAGATCGCCGGGACCGCCTCGAAGAAGTGCATGGCCTCCTCGATCGGCATGTTCAGCACCTCGGCGATGGACTTGCCCTTGTAGTGGACCTCCAGGGTCTCCCGGTTGTACCGGGCGCCGTGGCAGACCTCGCACGGGACGTAGACGTCCGGGAGGAAGTTCATCTCGATCTTGATGGTGCCGTCGCCCGCGCAGTTCTCGCAGCGACCGCCCTTGACGTTGAAGGAGAAGCGCCCGGGCAGGTAGCCCCGCACCTTCGCCTCGGTCGTCTCGGCGAACAGCTTGCGGATGTGGTCGAAGACACCCGTGTACGTCGCCGGGTTGGACCGCGGGGTGCGGCCGATCGGCGACTGGTCGACGTGCACGACCTTGTCGACCAGGTCGTCACCGTCCACGCGGGTGTGCCGGCCGGGAACGGTCCGGGCGCCGTTCAGCTCACGGGCCAGGTGTGTGTACAGGATGTCGTTGACCAGGGTCGACTTGCCGGAACCGGAGACGCCGGTGACGGCCGTGAAGACGCCCAGCGGGAAGGACACGTCGATGTCCTGCAGGTTGTTCTCGCGGGCACCGTGCACGGTGAGCTGCCGGGACGGGTCGCGCGGGCGCCGTACGTCCGGGAGCGGGATCGACTTGCGCCCCGAGAGGTACGCGCCGGTCTGCGACTCGGTGTTGTCGAGCAGTTCCTTCACGGAGCCGCTGTGCACGACCTTGCCGCCGTGCTCGCCGGCACCGGGGCCGATGTCCACGATCCAGTCGGCGACCTTGATCGTGTCCTCGTCGTGCTCCACGACGATGAGCGTGTTGCCCATGTCACGCAGGCGGACCAGGGTCTCGATCAGACGGTGGTTGTCCCGCTGGTGCAGGCCGATGGACGGCTCGTCCAGGACGTACAGGACGCCGACGAGACCGGAGCCGATCTGGGTGGCCAGGCGGATGCGCTGGGCCTCGCCGCCGGAGAGGGTTCCGGCCGCGCGGTTGAGCGAGAGGTAGTCCAGGCCGACGTCGACCAGGAAGCGCAGCCGCTCGTTGACCTCCTTGAGGACCCGCTCGGCGATCTTCTTGTCGCGGGCGTTCAGCCTCAGCTCGCCCAGGAACTCCGCGCAGTCGCTGATCGACATCGCGGCGACCTCGGCGATCGACTTGTCCATGATCGTGACCGCGAGGACGATCGGCTTCAGACGCGTGCCCTGGCAGGAGGGGCAGGGCACCTCGCGCATGTAGCCCTCGAAGCGCTCGCGGCTGGCGTCGCTCTCGGCCTCGCTGTGCCGGCGCTTGACGAAGGGCACCGCGCCTTCGAAGGGCGTGGTGTACACGCGTTCACGGCCGTACCGGTTGCGGTAGCGGACCTCGATCTGCGTCTTGTGGCCGTTGAGCAGCGCCTTCTTGGCGCGCTGCGGCAGGCCCGCGAAGGGGATGTCGGTGCGGAAGCCGAGCGCGTCCGCGAGGGCGCCGATCAGGCGGCCGAAGTAGTCCTTGGTGTGCCCGTGCGACCAGGGGTGGATGGCGCCCTCGTCCAGGGACTTGTCCGGGTCGGGGACGATCAGTTCCGCGTCGACCTCCATGCGCGTGCCGATGCCGGTGCACTCGGGGCAGGCGCCGAAGGGCGAGTTGAAGGAGAAGGAGCGGGGCTCCAGCTCCTCGAAGGACAGGTCGTCGTACGGGCAGTACAGGTGCTCCGAGTACATGCGCTCGCGCTCGGGATCGTCCTCGGGGAGGTCCACGAAGTCGAGCACGACCATGCCGCCGGACAGACCGAGGGCCGTCTCCACGGAGTCGGTGAGGCGGCGCTTGGCGGAGTCCTTCACCGTGAGGCGGTCCACGACCACCTCGATGGTGTGCTTCTCCTGCTTCTTCAGGGTCGGCGGCTCGGACAGCTGGACGGTCTGGCCGTCCACACGCGCGCGGGAGTAGCCCTTGGTCTGCAGGTCGGCGAAGAGGTCGACGAACTCCCCCTTGCGTTCGCGCACCAGTGGGGACAGCACCTGGAAGCGGCTCCCCTCCGGCAGCTCCAGGACCCTGTCCACGATGGCCTGCGGCGACTGGCGCGAGATGGGGCGGCCGCACTCGGGACAGTGCGGCTTGCCGATGCGCGCGAAGAGCAGTCGCAGGTAGTCGTAGACCTCGGTGATCGTGCCGACCGTCGAGCGGGGATTTCGCGAGGTCGACTTCTGGTCGATCGAGACGGCAGGGGAAAGGCCCTCGATGAAGTCGACGTCGGGCTTGTCCATCTGGCCGAGGAACTGCCGAGCGTACGAGGAGAGCGACTCCACGTAACGGCGCTGGCCCTCGGCGAAGATCGTGTCGAAGGCCAGGGAGGACTTGCCCGACCCGGACAGGCCCGTGAAGACGATGAGCGAGTCACGAGGCAGGTCGAGCGAGACATTCTTCAGGTTGTGCTCGCGCGCGCCACGGACGATGAGACGGTCGGCCACGCCGGTCCGCACCTTTCTTGAGAGAAGTGACAGGGGCGGGCCCCTGTGCTTCTTCAGACTAGGGGGAGCCACTGACAACGCCGGTCGGATTGCCCGGTTGCATAACAACCCCCGGCCTTCCAGCATGCCCGACGCCGCCTTCGACGATATAGCACGCGCATTCGATTCATGGGCGACGTTCGCCACCTTCACCCGAACGTGTGGCCGGGCTAGGGTCGGCGCCATGATGGATCACGCTCATGACCTGGCCTGTGTACGTGCAGCCACCGACCGGCTCCTCAGCGCGGTCGCCGAACTGGACAACGCCTCGCTCGCCGAGCCGTCACGGCTTCCGGGCTGGAGCCGTGGACATGTCCTCGCCCACCTCGCCCGGAACGCGGACGCCCTCGTGAACGTCCTCCAGGGCCGTCCCATGTACACGAGCGCCGAGGCGCGGGACGCCGACATCGAGCGCGACGCCGCGCGCTCCCTGGAGGTCCAGATCGCCGACGTCCACGAGAGCGCAGCCCGCTTCCAGACGGCCGGGGAAGCACCCGCGGACTGGAGCCGCACGGTGGAGCTGCGCAACGGGATCACCGACTCCGCGTCCCGGGTGCCCTTCCGTCGGTGGGCGGAGGTGGAGCTGCACCACGTCGACCTCGGGATCGGGTACGAGCTGGAGGATCTTCCGGCGGAGTTCCTGGAGCGGGAGGCAGCCTTCCTCGTGCAGCGATTCGCCGGGCACCCCGACATCCCGGCGACCCGCGTCACGGACGGCACGCGCGCGTGGACCACCGGCCGGGAGGCCGGGTCACCCGGGATCACCGTCACGGGACGGCCCGCGGACGTGGTGGGCTGGCTCGCCGGGCGCCGCGACGGCGTGGCACTGGAGGTGCACGGCGGGGAGCTGCCGAAGCTGCCCCCGCTGTAGGGCGGCGGCCGCGAGCGGGCTCGACCGGAGGGCCGTCCACCGGTACGCGACCGCTATAGGCTGCCGCCATGACGTACTCCGGAGAGGTCAAGGTCGGCGGACCGGCGGATGTGCACGAGCTGAAAGACCTGATGATCACCAAGATCGCGGTCGGCCCGATGGACAACAACGCCTATCTGCTGCGCTGCCGGGCGACCGACGAGCAGCTCCTGATCGACGCCGCCAACGAGGCGCACTCGCTTCTCGCCATGATCGGTGACGACGGCATCGCGTCCGTCGTCACCACACATCAGCACGGCGATCACTGGCAGGCGCTCGCCGAGGTCGTCGCGGCCACGGGCGCCCGCACGTACGCCGGCCGCGAAGACGCCGGCGGCATCCCGGTGCCCACCGACGTCCTCGTCGACGACGGCGACGTCATCAGGGTCGGCCGGGTGGAACTCACCGCACGCCACCTGGTGGGGCACACGCCCGGTTCGATCGCGCTGGTCTACGACGACCCGCACGGCCATCCGCACGTCTTCACCGGTGACTGCCTCTTTCCGGGCGGCGTCGGAAACACGCGCAAGGACCCGAAGGCGTTCGCCCGTCTGATCCATGACGTGGAGACGAAGATCTTCGGCGTGCTGCCCGACGAGACATGGGTCTACCCGGGGCACGGCAACGACACCACGCTGGGCGCGGAACGGCCGCACCTTCCGGAGTGGCACGCGCGCGGCTGGTGAGCGGGCGCCCGGCGGCTCGGGGGTCCTGCCCGCGTGCTCGTGCGGCCGTCGTCGGTGGTCACGTGCGTCGACGTCCCCCTTTCGCGCGCGCAGACGCTGAGGTGGGATTCGCGCTCCGGCGCACAGGCCGTGCGCACGTGCGGCGTATGCCAGTTGGACGCGCGCCGGGCGCGCGCCTCGCGCACGCGTCCGGCGCTCATCTTCTCCGCCCGCGCCCCGTGTGAATTCTTCGCACGCACCGGCCCCCCGTGCGCACTCCCGAGGAACGCACGTGCGCGGTCAACTGGTGGCAGCCCCGCACAGGATGACGGCTCCTGAGCGGTAGGGGCCGCCGGTCTCCACCCCGCCCTCGGCCGGCGGCCCGGGCCCGGGCACGCGCGCGTGGGGCGCACAGCCGCGTTCACACCGCCGCAACACTCCTTCCCACTATGCGGACAACTACCGCTGTGACCTGGACAGACAGGGCGTTCGCTGCCACTCTCCCGCCATGCACCCTGCCCCTCGCGCCCTGCGCCGCGCGGTCGCCGCCGCCACCGTAGCCCTGCTCGCCACCGCTGTCGGCTGTGCGCCGCAGCCCGAGGACAAGGCGTCGGCCGCCCCGTCCGGGTCGGCCGCGAAGAGCTGCGCCAAGGGCAAGCTCGCCACGAAGACGTCCGGAAAGCTGACGGTCGCGACGGACGAACCGGCGTACGAGCCCTGGTTCAAGGACGACAAACCGGCCAACGGCAAGGGCTTCGAGTCGGCGGTCGCCTATGCCGTGGCGAAGCGGCTGGGGTACGGCAAGAGCGCGGTCGTGTGGCAGAGCGTGCCGTTCAACAAGGCGTTCGCGCCAGGGGTGAAGACCTTCGACTTCGACATCAACCAGGTGTCGATCAGCACCGAGCGCAAGAACGCCGTGGACTTTTCCTCCGGTTACTACGACGTGCGCCAGGCGGTCATCGCGCTCAAGGACGGCAAAGCCGCCCGCGCGACGAGCATCGCGGACCTGAAGAAGCTCAAACTGGGCGCTCAGGTCGGCACCACGAGCCTCGACTACATCACCGACGTCGTGAAGCCGGCGCAGGAAGCCGCCGTCTACGCCAAGAACGACCAGGCCAAGTCCGCACTGAGGAACGGTCAGGTCGACGCGGTCGTCACCGACCTGCCGACGGCGTTCTACATCACCGCGGCCGAGGTCACGAACGCCAGGATCATCGGCCAGTTCGAGAACCACGGCGGCACGCCCGAGCAGTTCGGGCTCGTGCTGGACAAGGGCAGCGCGCTGACCCCGTGCGTGACCGGCGCCGTCGACGCCCTGCGCAAGGACGGCACACTCGCGGCGATCGAGAAGCGGTGGCTCTCGGACGCCGTCGACGCCCCGGTGCTCAAGTGACGGTCACCCGGGGCGAGTCGGCCGCGGAGGAGGCGGACGGCAAGGGTGACATGACCGGTGGTGCCGACGACGGTTACGTGCCTTCCGAGCGGCGCCTGGCCCGTGAGCGCCACAGGCGCGCGCGTGCGCGCCGTGCCACGGCCGTCGCTGCGCTGTCGACCCTGGTCACGGCCGTCGTGCTCTATCTGGTCGTCGTCGAGGCACCGGGCTGGCCACGCACCAAGGAGACGTTCTTCAGTGCGCACTACGCGCGCGAGGCGTTCCCGAAGGTCCTCGAGGGGCTGTGGCTGAACGTCCGCCTGCTGCTGGTCTGCGGTGCCGCCGTCCTCATCCTCGGCATGCTGATCGCCGTCGCGCGGACCCTGCGCGGTCCCGTCTTCTTCCCGCTCCGGGTGCTGGCGGCGGCCTACACGGACTTCTTCCGCGGTCTGCCGCTGATCATCAACCTGATGATCGTGGTCCTGGGCGTTCCGGCGTTGCGGCTGCAGGGCGTGACGGTGGATCCGGTATTGCTCGGCGGTACGGCGCTGACGCTGACGTACTCGGCGTACGTGGCGGAGGTGTTCCGCGCCGGCATCGAGTCCGTCCATCCCTCGCAGCGCGCGGCGGCACGCTCGCTGGGGCTCACCAACCGGCAGGCCCTGCGCTACGTGGTGCTCCCGCAGGCGGTGCGCCGTCAGGTGCCGCCGCTGCTCAACGACCTGGTGTCGCTGCAGAAGGACACCGGTCTGGTGTCCATCGGCGGTGCGGTGGACGCCGTACGGGCGGCCGACATCATCGTGGGCCGCAGTCTGAACTACACGCCGTACATCGTCGCGGGACTGGTGTTCGTGGCGCTGACCATCCCGATGACCCGGCTCACCGACTGGGTGACGGCACGTATGGACCGGCAGCGGGCCCAGGGAGGGTCCTTGTGAGCATCCGGGGAGGATCGGTATGAGCACGCCTGACAGCCCACCCTCGGGCGACGCGCCCGTCCTGCGAATGAAGTCCGTCCGCAAGACCTTCGGCGGTTCGGTCGTCCTGCGGGACGTCGATCTGGAAGTCGCCCCGCACACGGTGACCGCGCTGATCGGCGCCTCCGGCTCCGGCAAGTCGACGCTGCTGCGCTGCGCCAACCTGCTGGAGGAGATCGACGACGGCGCGATCTGGCTGGAAGGCGAGGAGATCACCGATCCGCGCGCGGACCAGGACGCGGTACGGCGCCGGATCGGGGTCGTCTTCCAGGCGTACAACCTCTTCCCGCACATGACCGTGCTCGACAACATCACGCTCGCCCCACGCCGGGTGCACGGCGCCTCCCGCGGGGAGGCCGAGGCGCACGCCAGGGAACTGCTGGAGCGCCTCGGACTGGGCGGCAAGGCGGACGCCTATCCGGACCGGCTCAGCGGCGGTCAGCAGCAGCGCGTGGCGATCGTGCGTGCTCTCGCCGTGCGGCCCCGGCTGTTGCTGCTGGACGAGATCACGGCCGCGCTCGACCCGGAACTGGTGGGCGAGGTGCTGGAGATGGTCCGCGGCCTGAAGGACGAAGGCATGACCATGGTGCTGGCGACGCACGAGATGGGCTTCGCGCGGGATGTCGCCGACCAGGTCTGTTTTCTGGACGGTGGTGTGGTTCTGGAGCGCGGCAGCCCCGAGCGGGTCTTCGGGGACCCGCGGCAGGAGCGCACGCGGCGTTTCCTGCGACGGGTCGTGGAGGCGGGCCGGCTGTAGTCCCGCGCGCGGGTCACGCGTCCGCCTGCGCCGCCCCGACCAGCGCCGCGACCCGCTCCACACCGAACGCGTAGCCCTGCACTCCACAGCCGGCGATCACCCCGTCGGCGCGCAGGGAGACGTACGAGTGGTGCCGGAACGACTCGCGCCGGTGGATGTTGGAGATGTGCACCTCCAGCACGGGCAGGCCGTCGCAGGTGTTGAGCGCGTCCAGAATGGCGACCGACGTGTGCGAGTAGGCACCGGGGTTGATGACGATGCCGCAGTGGCCGAGCCGCGCCTCATGGATCCAGTCGACCAGTTCGCCCTCGTGGTTGGACTGCCGGAAGTCCACTGTGCCGCCGTGCGCGGCTGCCGCCTTGGCGCACAGCTCCTCCACGTCGGCCAGCGTCTCCTTGCCGTAGATCTCGGGCTGGCGCTGGCCCAGCAGGTTCAGGTTGGGGCCGTTGAGGATCATGATCGGGGCGTTGGCCAGGGTGCGGGGCACGGTTCCTCCGGTCCGTTCTGGGCGGTGCGTCCACGACCGCCGTTCGCACCCGGTCTATCACGCCCACCAGGGCGGACAGCGGGCCGTGCGCGCCGGTCGCCGCGGCGTGCGCTCCCGTCTCGTGATCACCCCCGTACGCCCCCGTAACTCCTGGTCACTGCGGGTAGTTGACGCGGCATGCGCGATGTACAGGCTGTAAGCGCCCCGTCCATGCCGCGGCTCGCCGCCGCCTCCCTCGCCGGGACAGCGATCGAGTTCTACGACTTCTTCGTCTACGGGACCGCGGCGGCTCTGGTTCTTGGGCCGCTGTTCTTCCCGACGTTCTCACCGCTCACGGCCACTCTGGCGGCGTTCGGGACGTTCGGGGTGGGGTTCGTGGCCAGACCGCTGGGCTCGGTGCTGTTCGGACACCTCGGGGACCGCC
The DNA here is from genome assembly GCF_040647235.1 of Streptomyces sp. NPDC042638. Classification (NCBI taxonomy): domain Bacteria; kingdom Bacillati; phylum Actinomycetota; class Actinomycetes; order Kitasatosporales; family Streptomycetaceae; genus Streptomyces; species Streptomyces sp. NPDC042638. Next base: position 168,282 of record NZ_JBEZBT010000002.1, on the reverse strand, counting down.
GCGGCCGACGGCCGGTGCTCGTCATCTCGCTGCTGCTCACCGGCGCCTCCACGGTCGCGGTCGGCTGTGTGCCGTCCTACGGGGCCATCGGCGTCACCGCGCCCGTGCTGCTGCTCGTCCTGCGCTTCCTGCAGGGGCTGGGGCTCGGCGGGGAGTGGGGCGGGGCCGTCCTGCTGACCGCCGAGCACGCTCCCGCCGGGCGGCGCGCCCTGTGGTCGAGCTTTCCCCAGATGGGCCCGGCACTCGGCTTCATCCTGGCCAACGGGGTGATGCTCGCGCTGTCGGTGTCGCTGTCCGACGCGGAGTTCGCGCGCTGGGGCTGGCGAGTGCCGTTCTGGGCGGCCGGCGCAATGGCACTGGCCGGTCTGTGGCTGCGCTCGTCGCTCACGGAGAGCCCCCGGTTCCTGGAGATCGACGACCACGCGCGCGTGCCGCTCGTCGAAGTCGTACGGCACCACGGGCGGATGGTGCTGCTGACGGCAGGGGCGCTGGCGGTGGGCTACGCGGTGTTCTACGCGGTGACCACCTGGTCGCTGGCGTACGCGACGGACCGGCTCGGCGTGAGCCGTACGGTCATGCTGATGTGCATCATGGGCGCGGTGCTCGTGAAGGGCGCGCTCACGCCCCTCATGGCGCTGTGCGGCGACCGGTACGGGCGCCGGACGATGTGTCTGACGGGGTGCACGGCCTGCGTGCTGTGGATGCTGCCGATGGTCGCGCTGCTGGCGACCGGTGAGCCGCTGCTGATGTTCCTCGCCATCCTCGGTGCCCTGCTCGCCTTCATCACCATGTTCGCGGTGATCGCCGCCTATCTGCCGGAACTGTACGAGCCACGGGTGCGCTGCACCGGCGCCGCCGTGGGCTACAACCTCGGCGGGGTCCTCGGCGGCGCCCTCACCCCGATCGTCGCCACGGCGCTCGCGGAGCGGGGCGGGCGGGTGCCGTGGGGTGTGGGGGTGTATCTGACGGGCATCGCACTGGTCAGCCTGGTGTGTTTCGCGCTGCTGCCGGAGACGCGGCCGGTGCCCGTGCCGGCGGTGGAGCCGGTCACGGGCTGACCGGTCGCACTGCGGGCAGGTCGCACTGCGGGCCGGTCGCACTGCGGGCCGGTCGCCGGCCACGGCCGATCGTGGGCTATGGGTTGAGCGCCAGCTCCAGGTAGGCCGCGAACAGCACCAGGTGGACGCCGCCCTGCAGGGGGGTGGCTCGGCCGGGCACCACGGTCAGTGAACTGACCACCACGGTCAGCGCGAGCAGCAGCATGTGGGTCGAGCCGAGGCCGAGGACGAGCGGTCCGGACAGCCAGATGGAGGCGAGCGCCACGGCCGGGATGGTCAGGCCGATGCTGGCCATCGCGGAGCCGAGCGCGAGGTTGAGGCTGGTCTGCACCCGGTCACGGCGGGCGGAGCGCAGCGCGGCGATCGTCTCGGGCAGCAGGACGAGCAGGGCGATGATCACACCGACCACCGCAGCGGGCAGGCCTGCCGCGGCCACTCCCGACTCGATCGTGGGCGAGACTCCCTTGGCCAGACCGACCACGCCGACCAGGGCCAGCCCGAGCAGGCCGAGGCTCATCCCGGCGGTCCGAGCGGACGGGGGTGTGGCGTGGTCCTCGACGGTGATGATGTCGCCCTGTCGGGTGATGGGCAGGAAGTAGTCGCGGTGGCGCACGGTCTGGGTGGTCACGAACAGTCCGTACAGAATCAGTGAGGACAGTGCGGCGAAGGTCAGCTGCACGGAGGAGAACTCGGGTCCGGGCTTGCTCGTGGTGAAGGTCGGCAGGACCAGGCTGAGCGTGGCCAGCGTCGCCACGGTGGCCAGCGCGGCGCCGGTGCCCTCGGGGTTGAAGACCGCCGTACCGTGCCGTAGCGAGGCGACGAGCAGGCAGAGCCCGACGATGCCGTTGCAGGTGATCATCACGGCGGCGAAGACGGTGTCCCGGGCCAGGGTGGAACTCTTGTCGCCGCCGTCGGCCATGAGGGTGACGATCAGGGCCACCTCGATGATCGTGACGGCGATGGCGAGCACCAGGGATCCGAAGGGCTCGCCGACCCGGTGGGCGACCACCTCGGCGTGGTGCACGGCCGCCAGGACGGCGCCGGCGAGTACGAGGGTCACCAGGGCGACGACGGCGCCTGGCAGGTCCCGGCCCCAGGTGAAGGCAAGCAGGACGACCGCGAGAACCGGCACGAGGATCGTCCATCGATGGGTGAGCGACCGGAGCCGAGTGGTCATGCGGCGATGTTCGCAAAGGCTTACAGGATTCGCATTCCGTTCTTTTCGGATACCTCTCATCCTTTCCGAGCGGGGTCCGGTGCCGGTGGGACCGGACCCCGCGTTGTATCGGGACGTCTTGAGGGGCCGGGCGCGCGATGGCAGGACTTCCGCGATCGCGAACGGCGCGGTCAGACGTCGGCACCGTCCTTCCGGGTGCCGCCGGCGTGTGCCGCCTCGGCCGCCGCCTGCTTTCTGGAGGCGAGCAGGCTGGTGACCGTGGTGACGACGAGGACCGCGCAGATCACGCCGAGCGAGACCGGGATGCTGATCTCGGGCACATGGACGCCGGACTCGTGCAGGGCGTGCAGCACCAGCTTGACGCCGATGAAGCCGAGGATGATCGACAGCCCGTACGAGAGGTGGACCAGCTTCCGCAGCAGCCCGCCGATGAGGAAGTACAGCTGGCGCAGACCCATCAGTGCGAAGGCGTTGGCGGTGAAGACGATGTACGGGTCCTGGGTCAGGCCGAAGATCGCGGGGATGGAGTCCAGGGCGAACAGCACGTCCGTGGTGCCGATGGCGAGCATCACGACGAGCATCGGGGTCATGACCCGCTTGCCGTTCTGCTGGATCCACAGCTTGGTGCCGTGGTAGCGGTCGGCGACGCCGAACCTGCGCTCCGCCGCCTTCAGCAGCCTGTTCTCCTCGTACTCCTCGTCCTCCGTGTCGGCCCGGGCCTCCTGGACGAGCTTCCAGGCGGTCCAGATCAGGAAGGCGCCGAAGATGAAGAACACCCAGGAGAAGCTGGCGATGATCGCGGCCCCGGCGGCGATGAAGACGGCCCGCAGGACCAGGGCTATGAGGACGCCGACGAGCAGAACGCGCTGCTGGTACTGGGCGGGTACCGCGAACTTCGCCATGATCAGGACGAAGACGAAGAGGTTGTCGACGCTCAGCGACTTCTCGGTGATGAAGCCCGCGAAGAACTCGCCGGCCGGCTGTCCACCGCCGAAGACGAGGAGGCCGAGGCCGAACAGTCCGGCCAGGGCGATCCAGACGACCGTCCAGATGCCCGCTTCCTTGATCGACACCTCATGCGGCTTACGGCCGATGAAGAAGTCGACCGCGATCAGGGCGGCGAGGCCCACGACGGTGAGGACCCACAGGGTCAGGGTGACTTGCACTGCACCTCCGGCATTACGTAACGGCAAACACATCAGCGTTGTCGCTGCCGGAGGTCTCTTCCACCCGGGATGGGCCGACGCCCCGGGACCGGAACCGGTCCGTACTGACGGGTGCGCCGCAGTCAGGGAGTACTCCCCTCCGCACGTAGAACACTACCCAATCACCAAGGAAAGGTAAAGCGCTGAGTAAAGGTGATGCCAAGTCGCCTGGTCAGGTGCTCTTTACCACTGCTTGGTGCGGGCCTTGGTCACCTCCGCGAGCACCTGCTGCAGAACGTGGCTGCCGGCCGGGGCGAGTGAGGGCTCGTACGTCCAGCTGTGACCGACCCACGGATCGGCCAAGTGGTCGTCGGGCAGCGGCGTGAGTCGCAGCAGCGAACGCCACAGCGGATCCAGCAAGGGGCCGTAGGCGGCGGCGTCCTCACGGTCGGCGACCAGCAGGAGATGCACACCGACAGCAGGGCCCTCATCGGCGAGATAGCGGAGCCGGGTCACCGACCGCTCATCGAAACCGTGCGGAAAGTCGTTGACGATCAGAAGCTGCTGTGCGGTGTCCACGTCGGCCGGCAACGCCTCGGCCGCGCCGCCGCGCACCGCCATCTGCACCAGGTCGACCCGCCGGGTCAGCCTCTCCAGCATGCGCGAGACCTCCGCCGCCCCGGTCGCCGGCGGCGCCGCGAGCACTCCGGCCTGCGTCAGCGGCAGCAGCGCACGGGCACCTGCACCAGCCGGGTCGACGACCTGCACGGAGAACGCCTCCGGCGGGTGCACAGCAAGGAGGCGCACCGCGAGGGCGACCGCGGCCTCCACGGCCAGGTGCCGCAGCTCGGCGAGGTCCGGGACGGGGTCCCCGGCGCCTGCCCCCGGACCGCTGTCGATCCACAGACCCCGTTCCAGCGGCAGCCTGACCAGCAGCGGGATGCGCAGTGGGGCGCTCTCGGGGAGATGGAGATCGCCGAGCCGGAGGGCCATCGGCGGCTCGGCGGGGGCGCGGTAGGCGTGCCAGACGGGGGCGCCCCAGCAGGCGTAGGCGGGTGGGAGCGCGGGCTCGACCACCTCCGCCTCGGCGGTGAGCTGGGCCAGGTCGCGGTCGAGGGCCGCACGTGCCCGGCCGGCCAACTGGGCCCGGCGAGCGAGGGCCGCCTCGCGGGCGGCGTCGCTCGCCCCGCCGAGCCTGGCGCGCGGGTCGGCGAGAGCCTGGTCCAGTTCCTTCTCCAGACGCGAGTCGGCGTAATCGACGGCACTGCGGTAGGCCGCGGTGGTGCGGGCGAGGTCCTCGAACATGCCCCAGACCTGGTTGTACAGCCGCTCCTCCATCGACCAGCCCACGGCGTCTCCGGCGACGGGCCGGGCGGCCTGTCCGTCGCCGGCCGAGGGCCCCGAAGGCGGAGGTGGCGCGGGTGGCGACGGGATGCTGTGGGCGCGCCTGGGGTGCGTGTAGTCGACCGGACCGCCGGGGTGGCCGGGACCGGCCCCGCCGGCGTCCTCACCGCTCTGCGGGGCGTACCGGCGAGCAGGCTCTACCGGCTCGGAAGCGGAGGCTGCCTGCGATACGGAAGGAGCAGCGGACGATGAGGGGGCGGGCGAAACCGAGGGGGCGGGCGGCTCCGACGCGGCCTGGGCGGTCTGTGCGGCGGACGGCGTCTTACCGCCGGGAGCGGGCCGGGCCGAGGAAGGCGGGGTTGCGCGCGGGACCGGCTCGTTCGGCGGCGCGGGTGTCGCGTGGGGCGGGGCGTGTGCCGCCTCGTGGATGGCGGTCGCGAGATCGTCTGCGTCGCGCAGCCCCTGGTCAGCGAGGAGTGCGGGCAGACCGTCCGCGTAGCCCTGGCCCATCGCCCGTACCTTCCAGGCACCCTGTCTGCGGTACAGCTCCAGGGCGATCACGGCCGACTCGGCATCCAGGCCGGTGAGGGTGTAACAGGCGAGTTCGGTGCCGTCGAGGCCGTTCACCGTGGCGTGCGGTGCCGGGACGGCACCGAAGCGGTCCGGGCCCGCGGTGCCGGCGGGCAGGGCGAGGAACACGTCGAGGCGGTGCACGGCCTCGGGAAGGGCGGCCAGGTCGACGGCCAAGCGGTGCTCGGCGGCGGCCTGCCGGGGCACCTCGACGCCGGGCTGGGCGGGGGCGCCGGGGTGTGCCACCCACTGGCAGCCGTGCACCGTGCCGTGCTCGTCGCCGAGTGTGGCACCGGTCAGGACAGGTACTCCGGCGCAGACCCGGATCTCCAACCGGATCTGGGACAGCGGGTGGTTCTGCCCCCGTACCAGCTCAGCCGCCACCGCCGCCGCCCCCCTTGGGTCGTTCTGTCGTGCGTACCGTGCCCGGTGAGCAGTCGGTCCCGTCCTAGAGGTGCGGCAGGATCGTCGGCATCAGGTCCTGGAAGGTGCGGCCGTTGGCCGGGGCGCCGATGGCCGTCATCGTCCAGCCGGTGCCGGCCCGTTGCACCTTGGCCATGATCTGGGCGGTGTACTCGCCGCCGCCGGCCAGGGTGTAGCGGGCGAGTTCCTGACCGTTGGTCTCATCCACGAGCCGGCAGAACGCGTTCTGCACCTCCTGGAAGGTCTGGCCGGTGAAGGAGTTCACCGTGAAGACGATCTGGTCGATGTGGACCGGGACGCGCTGAAGGTCCACCAGGATCGCCTCGTCGTCGCCGCCCTGGCCGACGCCGCCGACGAGGTTGTCACCGGTGTGGCGCACGGAACCGTCGTCGCTCACCAGGTGGCGGAAGAAGACGACGTCCGTGGGCTCGCCGCCTGCGAAGAGGACCGCCGAGGCGTCCAGGTCGATCTCGCGGGTGCGGGAGCCGAACAGGCCACGCCGCTTCGCCGCCTGCCAGCCCAGTCCCATGCGGACCGCGGTCAGCGTGGCCCCGTCCTTCTTCTCCAGGCTGATGGCCTGACCCTTGGACAAGTTGACGGACACGGCTGAATCCCCTCTCGACGTTCCCCTGTTGCCCCGCCGGGCCGTTGTCGGGCACTGCGCGGTTGACCAGCACCCTACGCAGAGCCGCTGACAGTGCCGACCTCGGCCCACGCTTTTGTGTCGGTGTTGCAACACTTGACGCATATGCCGAGGTCGGTACCGGGGCCGAGGCTCAGGCGAGGCCGGCCTCCCGCATCTGGCGCAGCTCCTTCTTCATCTCGGAGACCTCGTCGCGCAGCCGGGCGGCGATCTCGAACTGCAGCTCCGCCGCGGCGGCGCGCATACGCTCGGTCATCTCCTCGATCTGCTCGGCGAGTTCGGCCGCCGGGCGGTCCGTGGGCACCGCCTTCCCCTTGGCGGTCTTGGCTGCCTTGCCGGCCTTCGCGCCCTTGGCCGCCTTGTCGCCGAGCGAGGGAACGGGTGCCTTCGCGCCCTTGCCGTCCTTCGCACTGCGGTAACCGGACCCGAGGAGCTGTTCGGTGTCGACCTCCTCGCGGGCGATCTGCGCGACGATGTCGTTGATCTTCTTGCGCAGCGGCTGGGGATCGATGCCGTTCGCCTTGTTGTAGGCGACCTGCTTCTCGCGGCGGCGGTTGGTCTCGTCGATGGCCTTCTCCATCGCCGGGGTGATCTTGTCGGCGTACATATGGACCTGGCCGGAGACGTTGCGCGCAGCGCGGCCGATGGTCTGGATCAGCGAGGTGCCGGAGCGCAGGAAGCCCTCCTTGTCGGCGTCCAGGATCGCCACCAGGGACACCTCGGGCAGGTCCAGGCCCTCACGGAGGAGGTTGATGCCGACCAGGACGTCGTACTCCCCGGAGCGCAGTTCGCGCAGCAGCTCGACGCGGCGCAGGGTGTCGACGTCGCTGTGCAGATACCGCACCTGGATGCCGAGCTCCAGGAAGTAGTCGGTGAGGTCCTCGGCCATCTTCTTGGTCAGCGTCGTGACAAGGACGCGCTCGTCCTTCTCCGTACGCTTGCGGATCTCGTGCACCAGGTCGTCGATCTGGCCCTCGGTGGGCTTGACCACGACCTCCGGGTCGATGAGCCCGGTCGGGCGGATGATCTGCTCCACGAAGCCGTCGGAACGCGAGAGCTCGTAGGTGCCCGGGGTGGCCGACAGGTAGACGGTCTGCCCGATGCGCTCCTGGAACTCCTCCCATTTCAGGGGCCGGTTGTCCAGGGCGGAGGGCAGCCGGAAGCCGTGGTCGACGAGGGTGCGCTTGCGGGAGGCGTCGCCCTCGTACATGGCGCCGATCTGCGGGACGGTGACGTGCGACTCATCGATGACGAGGAGGAAGTCGTCCGGGAAGTAGTCCAGCAGGGTGTTCGGCGGGGAGCCGGGCAGGCGGCCGTCGAAGTGCATCGAGTAGTTCTCCACACCGGAACAGGTGCCGATCTGGCGGAGCATCTCGATGTCGTACGTGGTGCGCATCCGCAGGCGCTGGGCCTCCAGGAGCTTGCCCTGCTTCTCCAGCTCGGCCAGGCGCTCCCCCAGCTCCTTCTCGATGTCGTTGACGGCCCGCTCCATGCGCTCGGGGCCGGCCACGTAGTGCGAGGCGGGGAACACATAGAGCTGCTGGTCGTCGCTGATGATCTCGCCGGTGAGCGGATGGAGCGTGGACAGCGACTCGATCTCGTCGCCGAACATCTGGATGCGGACGGCCAGCTCCTCGTAGACCGGGAAGATCTCGATGGTGTCGCCGCGGACCCGGAAGGTGCCGCGGGCGAAGGCCATGTCATTGCGCGTGTACTGGATGTCGACGAAGCGGCGCAGCAGATCGTCCCGGTCGATCTCGTCACCGACCCTGAGGGGGACCATGCGGTCCACGTATTCCTGCGGAGTACCGAGGCCGTAGATGCAGGACACCGAGGCGACCACCACGACGTCGCGGCGGGTGAGCAGCGAGTTGGTGGCCGAGTGGCGCAGCCGCTCGACCTCCTCGTTGATCGAGGAGTCCTTCTCGATGTAGGTGTCCGACTGCGGGACGTAGGCCTCGGGCTGGTAGTAGTCGTAGTACGAGACGAAGTACTCGACCGCGTTGTTCGGCAGGAGCTCGCGGAACTCGTTGGCCAGCTGGGCGGCCAGCGTCTTGTTCGGCGCCATCACGAGCGTGGGGCGCTGGAGCTTCTCGATCATCCACGCGGTGGTGGCGGACTTGCCGGTGCCGGTCGCGCCCAGGAGGACGACGTCCTTCTCGCCGGCGTCGATGCGCTTGGCCAGGTCGGCGATGGCCGCCGGCTGGTCGCCGCTGGGCTGGTAGGGGCTGACGACCTCGAAGGGCGCCACCGTGCGTTCGATGTGGGAAACGGGCCGCATGTCATCAACCGTACGACCCCGCACTGACAACGGGTCCTGATCAGCGGTTCTGCGGGGTCCCGGAGCCGTGGTGCGCGGGCCGTCGGACCGGCCTGCGCCCCTCGTGGAGGGCGGGACGCCGGTCGGCGTGGGAAGCGACGGCGGCGGCCGGGACGCCCGGTTTGTGCTCGACGGGCCTCCAGTCGGGCCGGCCCGTGACCATCAGCGGGTCGAAGATCACGACGGCGCCCGCGAGCAGCAGGAAGGCGAGCGGGCCGATCAGCATCGGCGCGAGCACGGACGCCGCGGGTGCGCCTCCGGTGGCGTGGGAAGCGCCGTCGAGGTGGACGCCGAGGGCGGCCATCCCTGTGTAGTGCATGCCGCTGACCGCGAGCCCCATGACAGCGCTCGCGCCCACGCTCCACGCGAAGCCCCGCACCTGTCCGGCGGCCCACAGGGCGGCGGTGGCGGCCACGACCGCTATGACGACGGAGGCGGCGACGGTGAGCGTGTCGTAGGTGAACCGTCCGTGGAAGCGGACACCCGCCATGCCGAGGTAGTGCATCGAGGCGACGCCCAGACCGGTGATCGTGCCGCCGGTGAAGAGCGGGGTCCCGGTGGTGCCCCGGTAGCCGACGATGAAGATCCCGGCGCCGACCATGACGACGGCGATCCCGAGACTCGCGTAGGTCATCGGCTTGTCGTAGTGGATCGGTGTCTCCGCGATACTGAAGCCCATCATGGCGACGAAGTGCATGGTCCATATGCCGGAGCCGATCGCGGCCGAGCCGAGGGCCAGCCAGGCGGGGCGTCGGGAGTGCGTGACCAGCAGGGACCGTGTGGTGCAGCGGAGGCCGAGGGCACCCCCCAGGCAGGCCATCAGGTAGGCCACCAACGGGGTGACGGCCCCGTAACTGAATCCGTCGACCGTGCCTTGCATCCGCGGCTGCCTTTCCGCCTTCTCGCGTCCCGGAACGCTTGAATATGCCACCGTCCCAGGACCGCGCGGCGGTCAGGGTTGTCGCAGAGAGTATGACCCCCACCGGAATGGTCGAACGATTTTCCGGCAAAGAAACACGTCCTTACCGCAGATGTGCGCCACCGGTGAGCGGTCCTGGACATCTCCGTTCGGTGTGTGCCCATCGTGCGCCCGGGTGCCGTTGACTCCAGGCTGTCACTCTGGTGCTGTCCGTATGCACGATTGGCTCGACCTGAGGAGTAAGCATGTACGCGCGCGTAGTCGCCGCCGCCGTCGCCGCGGCACTGGGGACGGCGGCGGCCCTGCTGGGCCCTGGCTCCGACGCCCGGGCGGGCGAGGCCGGTATGCCCACCGTGATCGCCCACCGGGGCGCCTCCGCCTACGCGCCCGAGAACACGCTGCCCGCCATCGACAAGGCCGCCAAGCTGGGCTTCACCTGGGTGGAGAACGACGTCCAGCGCACGAAGGACGGCGAGCTGGTGGTCCTCCACGACGACAGCCTGCAGCGCACCACGAACGTCGAGGACGTCTTCCCCGGCCGGGCCCCGTGGAAGGTGCGGGACTTCACCGCCGCGGAGATCGCCCGGCTGGACGCCGGCAGCTGGTACTCCCCGGCGTACGCGGGCGCGCGGGTGCCCACGCTGAAGCAGTACATGAGCCGGGTCGAACGCAACCACGAGAAACTGCTCCTGGAGATCAAGAACCCGGAGCTGTACCCGGGCATCGAGCAGCAGACGCTGAAGCTCCTCGGCAACGAGGGGTGGCTGGACGGCAAGCACCTGCGCCGGCTGGTCGTGCAGAGCTTCAGCGCCGACAGCGTGCGGACCGTCCACGAGCTGAAACCGGCGGTCACCACCGCCTACCTGGGCAAGCCCTCGGTGGCGAAGCTGCGCGGGTTCGCCCGGTTCGCGGACCTGGTCAATCCTTCGATCGGATCGCTCACCCGGGGCTACGTCTCGACGGTGCACACCTTCCACGGGCCGCACGGCAGGCCGCTCGGGGTGTTCGCCTGGACGGTCGACGACGCGGCCACCGCCCGCAAGGCGGCCGGTTACGGCGTCGACGGGGTCATCACCAACAAGCCCGACGTGGTGCGGGCGGCGCTGGCCGCGGACTGAACCGGGCAGGCGTTGTCGGTGGCGGGCCGTACCGTGGGCGCATGGACAGCCAAGGGCAGGATGAGCGGCGGGTCGTGTGGGCCGTGGTCGGCACGGACATCGGGCCGCTGATGCTGGCGGCGACCAGCGACGGCCTGGTCAACGTCGTCTTCCACGCCTCGGACGCGGTGCGCGACCGGGCGCTGGAGCGGCTGGCCGCCCGGCTGGGCGGCCGGCCCGTGGAGGATCCGGACTCGCCGCTGCTGACGGAGGCGATACGCCAGCTGCGGGCGTACTTCTCCGGTGAACGGCACGCCTTCGACCTGCCACTGGACTGGTCACTGATCTCCGGGTTCAACCGGCAGGTACTGCGCGAGCTGGCGTCCGGCGTGCCGTACGGCACCGTGGTGGGGTACGGCGATCTGGCGGGGCGGGTCGGGCAGCCCGGCGGCGCGCAGGCGGTCGGCGCGGCGATGGGAGCCAATCCGCTGCCGGTGGTCGTGCCGTGCCACCGGGTGGTGGAGAGCGGCGGCGGCATCGGTGGTTTCGGGGGCGGCCTGGAGACCAAGCGGAAGCTTCTCGCCCTGGAGGGTGTGCTGCCCGAGCCGCTGTTCTGATCGGAGCGGGACGCGGTTGGGGCCTGTCCTTGGGATCATGCCGGGCTCGCGGGCGGGCAGCACGCTCCGGTCCGGCTGAGCCAGACGAAAGCCCCTAGTCGTCGTAGTGCCGGGCCTCGAAGACGTTGCCGTCGGGGTCGCGGAAGTAGAAGCTGCGTGTGGCGTTGCCACGGGCGCCGGACAAGCCGGGGTCGATTCCCGACACGGGGACACCGTGTTCCTCAAGACGGGCGCGCAGGGCGTCGAAGGCGTCGGCCGGCAGGGACAGGCAGACGTGGTTGACCGGGTGGCCGGCGCTGTCGGCCGAGCCGGGCAGCATCTTCATCCGTGCGGCGAAGCTGTGCGGGGCGAGGTCGAGGACGGTCTCCTCGTTGACGCGTACGGAGGGGAAGGCCACCTCCCCCTCGGTGAACTCGGCGACCCTGACCGGCTCCAGGCCGACGGCCCCCTCGTAGAAGGCGGCCGCGGCGACCGGGTCGGCCACCCACAGGACGACATGGTCGAGACGCGTGGTGTTCTTCGTCATGCGTCCCAGGCTGGTGGCCTCCGCCACGGGCCACAAGCGTTTATCCGCGGCCGATGCCCGCCAGAGATGAGGAAGGACCGACGACAGGAGGCGGGCACGTGGTGCTGGTGGTGTCGGAAGAAGTCCGGGAGGCGATCGACGCGCGACGGCCGGTGGTGGCTCTGGAGTCCACGATCATCGCGCACGGCCTGCCCCGCCCGCGCAATCTGCAGGTGGCCTTGGAGCTGGAGGACGCGGTACGGCGGGAGGGTGCCGTACCGGCGACCGTCGCGGTGCTGGACGGGCAGCCCCGGGTCGGCCTGGACAAGCAGCAGCTGGAGCGGGTCGCCAACGAGGACGGCATCCGCAAACTGGGGCACCGTGACCTGCCGCTCTCCGTGGCGGCGGGGGCGAGCGGGGCGACGACGGTGTCCGCGACGGCTCAGCTGGCCGCGCTGGCGGGCGTCCGGGTGTTCGCCACCGGCGGGCTGGGCGGTGTGCACCGGGAGTGGACGGTGACCCAGGACGAGTCCGCCGACCTGGGGCTGCTGGCGCGCACCCGGATCACGGTGGTGTGCGCGGGGGTGAAGTCCATCCTGGACGTGCCGGCGACGCTGCAGCGGCTGGAGACGCTGGGAGTGGCCGTCGCCGGCTACGGCACGGACCGGTTCCCCGGCTTCTACCTGGCGGACTCGGGGCATCCGGTCGACTGGCGGCTGGACACCCCGGAGCAGGTCGCGGCCGTGATGCGCGCCCAGGACACGCTGGACGCGCCGGATTCGGCGCTGATCATCGCCCATCCCGTCCCGGAGGCGGAACAACTCGACCCCGAGCTGCACGCGCGCGTGCTCGCCGACGCCCTGCGCGCCTGCGCCGAGCAGGGCGTGACCGGGCAGATGGTGACACCGTTCCTGCTGGACTACCTGGTCCGGCACACCGACGGCGCCTCGCTGGGTGCCAACCTGGCGGCGGTGCGCGGCAACGTCCGGCTGGCTGCACGGATCGCCGCGGCGTGGACCAGGGGGTGAGCGCGGGCCGGGACGGAGCGCTGCTGGTCGTCGGGGACGTGGTGACGGACGTGGTCGCCCGGCACCGGGGGCCGCTCGCGGCCGGCACCGACACGGCAGCCGTGATCCGGACGCTGCCGGGCGGCGCGGGCGCCAACGTGGCCTGCTGGGCGGTCCACGCGGGCTGCGCGGACGTACGGCTGCTGGGACGGGTGGGGGCGGACGCCGCGGACTGGCACGAGCGGGAGCTGCTCGCGGGCGGGGTGCGGCCCCGGCTGGTGGTGGATCCCGAGGCGGCGACCGGGACGGTGATCTGTCTTGTCGACGCGGATGCGGCGGCCGAGCGGACGTTCCTGACGGACAGCGGGGCGTCCCTGCGGCTCGGTCCCGCCGACTGGTCGGACGCGCTGCTCGACGGGGTGGCCCTGCTGCATCTGTCGGGCTATCTGCTGTTCACGGAGTCGAGCCGGGCGCTCGCGGGGACGGCACTGGCGGCGGCACGCGCGCGTGGCGTGCCGGTCAGCCTGGACCCGGCCTCGTCCGGCTTCCTGGCGGAGCTGGGGGTGGACCGTTTCCTGGCCTTCGCGGAGGGGCTGGACCTGCTGCTGCCCAGCCGGGACGAGGCGTGCCTGCTGACCGGGCTGCCTGATCCGGTGGACGCGGCGGCCAAGCTGAGCCGTCTCGTGCCGCTGGTGGTGGCCAAGGCAGGGGCCGACGGCGCGCTGGTGGCCCGTTCCGGCACCGTCCTGACCCGGGTCCCGGCCCTGCCGGCGGTGCCCCGGGACACCACGGGCGCGGGGGACGCGTTCACCGGTGCTTTTCTCGCCGCGCTGCTCGCGGGCGCGGCCCCGGAGGACGCGGCGGTCCGGGGCTGCCGGGCAGGCGCGGAGGCGGTACGGCGGGTGGGCGGCAGACCTCCGCGTCGGGACAAGGGACACCTTGGAGCAGCGAGCGGGAGCTAGGGAGGGAGACAAGTGCCGGGGAGGCCGGACGCCGCCCCTTCTTACTGGAGGCGGCCGGCCGACAGCAGCTGTAGTGGAGGCGGCCGGCCGACAGCGGCTGTAACGGTCAGGCGCCGCCGGATGCCCGGGCGTGGACGGTCATGCCTTGTGGCCCCAGGCCGAGATCATCGGTGCGGTGGCCAGGTCCATGGCGCCGGTCTCCACGTTGGCCAGGTGCTGGTCGATCTCGGCGTCGGTGGCGAGGCCGGCGGCGACGAGACGGTCACGGATCTGACGGACCGTCGCGGCCTCCAGGGCGGTGCAGGCGGGCGAGGTCACGGGGAAGTACGCGTCGGCCTCCACGCCGTGCAGCCCGGCCTCCCGGAGCAGTCGCGGAAGTTTACGGCCGTAGGACAGGTCGGCGCCGCGATCGGCGAGGAGCTTGCGGAAGCCTTGGCGCAGCCGGTTGGCGAGCCGCTGCTCCGGCCCCTGTTCGTCGGGGCAGAGCAGGGGCTGGAGGGCGGGGTCCGCGTCCTCGATCAGCAGCCGTCCGCCGGGCCGCAAGGACTTGATCATGGAGCGCAAGGCCCTTTCCCGATCGGGTACATGGACGAGGACGAGCCGGGCGTGGACCAGGTCCAAGCCCTCTTCCGGCGGTTCCCCCGCGCCCACGTCGTGGACGCGGATCTCCACCGGCGGGCGGCCGGCGGGGGCGAGCCGCGTGGTGTCGATGTCGGTGGCGACGACCCGCCCGGCCGGTCCCACCTTCGCGGCGAGCCAGGACACGACGGAGGTGCCGCCGGCCCCGACTTCCCAGCAGCGCCAGCCCGGTGCGATGCCGAGACCTTCGAGGTGCCGGAAGGTCGTGGGGTCGAAGAGGGTGGCGAAGGCGTCGAAGCGCCGGCCTGCCTCGTTCTGCTGGTTGTCCAGGAGGTACCCGTCGGATGGCGTCATGCCCCGATCATCCCCGTCACCCGAGTTGTCCCCCTCTTCCGGCCCTCCATCCGCAGGCGGGAACCAAGCGGAACTTCCTGTTCCCACAGGCTTCCCCGCACTTCGCCCCGGCCTGGCAGACTTGCGGGTCAAGGCACGGAAGCGTTGCAGCACGGAGATCCACGCGAGGAGATCCAGATGTCGATGGCAGGGAATCTGCGGAAGGTCACGGGGCTGGGCAGGGTCGGCGGCCTGCGCAAGGTGGCACAGCTGGCCCGGCGTCGGCCGCGCGTGGACCTGAGCCATCCCGCCAGGTCGCCGCTGGGCTCGTCCGTGGTGAACTGCGTGACGTATCGAGACGGCGTGCGTGTGCCCGGGTGCACCGACCTGGTGGACGCCGTGCGGCTGGTGCGCAAGACCGGCGAAGGCTTCGTCTGGCTCGGGCTGCACGAGCCGACGGACCATGAGTTCGCGGGGATCGCCGAGCTGTTCGACCTGCATCCACTGGCGGTGGAGGACGCGGTCGAGGCACATCAGCGACCGAAGCTGGAACACTACGGGGACACGCTCTTCGCGGTGTTCAAGAGTGTCTGTTACGTGGAGCACGAGCAACTGACGGCCACCAGCGAGGTGGTGGACACCGGCGAGATCATGGTGTTCGTCGGTGAGGACTTCGTCATCACGGTGCGGCACGGGCGGCACGGCTCCCTCGGACCGCTGCGCGAGGAGCTGGAGGCGGACTCGCACCAGCTCGCCAAGGGGCCTGCGGCGGTTTTGCACGCGATCGCCGACCATGTGGTCGATGACTACCTGAATGTCACGGACGCCGTGCAGGCCGACATCGACCAGGTCGAGACGGAGGTGTTCTCGGAGAACGGCGCGCGTCTGGACCCTGGGCGCATCTACCAGATGAAGCGTGAACTGCTGGAACTGAAGCGGGCGGTGGTGCCGCTGGGCCGTCCGGTGGAGGATCTGGCCACCCGGCCCATACGGGTCGTCGCCCCGGAGATACAGGCCTATTTCCGGGATGTGTTCGACCACCTGACACGGGCCAAGGAACAGATCGCCGCGTTCGACGAGCTGCTCAACTCCATCCTGCAGGCGCATCTGGCGCAGGTGACCGTCGCGCAGAACGAGGACATGCGGAAGATCACGGCCTGGGCCGCGGTGGTCGCCGTGCCGACGATGGTGTGCGGGGTGTACGGCATGAACTTCGACCACATGCCGGAGCTGCACTGGCAGTTCGGCTATCCGCTGGTCATGACCGTGATGGCGGCGGCCTGTCTGGCGCTGTACCGCGGCTTCCGGCGCAACGGCTGGCTCTGACAGGGTGCGCCCCGGGCCGGGCGTGATACGAGGTGGCGAGGTTGCGCGGTCACGCGGCCCCCGTTCCCACGGCCACCCGGTGGCGCCCCGAGCCGGGTCAGGCCGTGAAGGACACCACCTTCTGCGGGACGATCCTGACGATCACACGGATCTCGTCGTCCTTCTCGGCCGGCGGGTCGATGCCGAGGTACTTGTGCGACAGCTCGTGCGGGAGCCGCTTCGCCTCGTCCGACAGGATTTCGGCGACGCCCCGGATCTCGGCCGAGTGGTAGGGGTTCGCCAGGTCGAAGACGGAGAGACTGATGCGTGGGTCGCGGCGGAGGTTGCGCACCTTCTGGCGGCGGTCGACGGACGAGAAGAGCACGCTGTCACCCTCGCGCTTGATCCAGACCACGGAGTTCTGCGGGGCACCGTCGGGGCCGAGCGTGGCGACGCTGGCGAAGTTCTTGCCGTCCAGCAGAGCGCGGAGGGAGTCGTCGAAGCCGACGGGACCGGCAGGTGAAGTCGTCATGACGTCACCCTAGTTACATGCACGCGCATAGAAAAGGGGGTTGACCGGATCATCGGGAGCCGGATCGTGGACGGCGTGTCCGGGTCAGCCGCTCCAGGCGGGGTGACGGGGATCGTCGGCGCGTACCAGGACGTCCGCCGTGCCGGCCGGGTCCGTCTCGGTCTCGTAGCGCTCGAAAGCGGGGAGGGTCCAGTGGTCGGCCTCGGGGGTGCGGCGGCGCAGGGCGCCCGGGGAGAGCAGGAGGTGCACGGTCAGGTCGAAGGGGAACCAGTGACGCAGCAGAAGGGGGCCGTGAAGCAACAGGACTCCGCCGGGCGGCAGTTGCACGTAGGGGCTGCGGGTGGCCCGGTCCGTGGCCGGATCCCACAGGTCGGGCAGGATCCGCCCGCTGCCTCCGGGATCGAGCGGACCGAAGACCTCGCGCCACAGGGCGCCGGTGTCGAACCATCCGTCGTAGTACGACTCCGCGTCCTGCCGCCCGTGCTCCAGGCGCAGCGAGGCGGGACGCAGAAACCCCTCGGTGCCGATCACCAGGGAGGGCCGGCCGCGCACCAGCAGTGCCTCCCCCACGCGCGTGGCGAGGTCTTCCGGCTGAGCGGCCGGGGCCCCGTCGAAACCGACGCGCGGCCAGGCCCCTCCATCGGCCGGCGCAGCACCGGCCAGCCGGTCGGCGAGCTGCTCGGCAAGCCGGTCCCAGGTGATCGCTTCCAGTCGCACAAGGCCCACGGTATCCGGGTCTCGAAGCGGAGGGAGTCACGGTCGTACCGGGCGATGTCACCGATCCCGGGTCGGTCGGCGGGGTCGCGGCCGGGCATGACAGCGCCGTGCATGCCGTCTCGCCGTTCAGCGGGCCGGGGCAGGGCTTCGACACGCTGGACCCCGGCTTCTTCGTGAAGGCGGCCGACGCGCTGCTCGACGGGCTTGCCGAAGCCGGCGTGGGCGGGCTCGTGGCGGTGGGTCTGGGCGCGGATCGTTCAACTTCAGGGAGACGAAAGGGTGGTTCCGGCCCGCTGGAGAACGGGCCTGCCGGAGAACGGACGGATGGACGGACGGTCGGGGACGGGCTCTGACGACGAGGAGAAGGCGAGGGCGGGTGAGGGAGCGCCGTGGGCTGTGACGGGGAAAGTACCGCGTATGGTGCTTCCCGCAACTTCCCACTCTTCCGGTCGCCTTGTCGTCGTCCAGCCCCTGAAGCGCAAGCGGTGTGCCGGTTGCCGACGCGGGCCTCTGTCGCTGCTGATGCTGGAGGACGGGGCGCCGCGGTGCCTGCATTGTGCCGACCTCGGGCACCTGGTGTTCCTGCCGCGTGGCGACACGGCTCTGACCCGTAGGGCGCGGGAGGAGAGCACGTTGTCGGCGGTGGTGGTGCGGTTCAACCGGCGCAAGAGCCGCTACGAACGCCAGGGCGTGCTCGTGGAGGAGACCGCGCTGGCACGGGCCGAGGCTCGCTGTCTTGCGGACGCGGAGGCACGGCGCCGACGGCGGGCGCGGGACGCACGGCACAGGGCGGCGGAGGACGAGCGGTTCGCGGCGGCGTTCACCGCGGAGATCCTCCGGTTGTTCCCCGGGTGTCCCGCCGAGCGCGCCCGGGCGATCGCGGCCCACGCGTCGGTGCGGGGCAGCGGACGGGTCGGGCGCAGCGCGGCGGGTCGGGCGCTGACCGAGAGCGCGGTGATCTCGGCGGTCGTGGCGGGTGTACGGCATGTGGACACGTCCTACGACCAGCTGCTGATGAGCGGGGTACCTCGGTACGAGGCACGGCGCCGGATCGCACCGGCTGTGGAGGCCGTGCTGCGGGGGTGGCAGGAGGCCGGGGAGGACACGGGCTGAGGGTCCGGACGGGACGGCGGGGAAGGGTGCAGGCCGAGGATGCGGGCGGAGAGGCGAAGCGCCCGGCGGAAGAGCTTGGGTCGTGGGCGGAGGAAGCTGGGGGACGCGGGCGGAGTACCAGCGGTACGCGGGGCGGTACGCGGCGGAGCCCGGGCGGGACGAGGACGGAGCACAGCCGGGACGAGGACGGAACACGGCCGGGACGAGGACGGAACACGACCGGGACGCGGGCGGAACACGACCGGGACGCGGGCGGAGCACGGGCGGGACGCGGGCGAGCAGGGGCTTTCGCCCGGCGCCGGATTCCGCCGCGGGCTCCGGGCTCACGCCACGGAGTGGGGCGAGGCGGGCACCGGTCTCCGGCCCTGCGCAAACGGAACACGGCTGCGGGCGCCCCGCGGCGATACGGAACGGCTACGGGCACCGGCCCGGGAGGAGCGAACCGGCGCCGTACATCGGCTCGGGGCGGCAAGACGGGTGCCGGACGCCGACCCGAGTGCAACAGACCGCCGCCCGGGCGCTGCCCCCGGGAGGCGCAACCGGTGCCGGACTCCGCCGGGCCTCCGCCGGATCGGAACCCGTGGACCGGCACCGCCGCGGGCGCAACAGCCGGTGCCTGACGCCGGCCCAGCGTGCAACAGCCGGTGCCCGGGGCATCGACCCGGGCGACGGACCGGTGCTGGACACTGACCCGACGGTGCGAACAGACCGCTGCCCGGGGGCTGCCCCGTGCGGTACAACCCGGTACAACCGGTGCCGGGCACCGGCCCGGCCCTGCGCCGGACCAGTGCGCGGGCGACAGAGCGGCCCGGGTGCCGGTCCGGCGGAACATGTCGGCGTCGGGCAGCAGCCCGGTTGAGGCGACCCGGACCGGAGACCGGAACGGGCGGAACGGAAAAGGGGGGCGTGGAGATGATCGATGGGCCGTTCTTCGGGCTGGTCGTGTCGGGGATCCTGGGGACCGGGCTGGTGGCCGGTGTCTTCTACGGGTTCTCGACCTTCGTGATGCGAGGGCTCGCCGCACTGCCGCCCGCGCAGGGCGTCGCGGCGATGAACGCGATCAACGTCGCGGCCGTGCGTCCCGCTTTCATGGTCCTGTTCGTCGGATCGGCGGTGCTGAGCGCGCTGACGGCGGTGGTGACGTTCGTCGTGTGGCCGGGCGAGGGGAAGGTGGAGCTGCTGCTGGGCAGCGCGTTGTACCTGATCGGCTCGTTCGGGCTGACGATCGTCGCGAACGTGCCCCGCAACGAGCGGCTCGCCGGGCTCACGCCGGATGGGCCGGAGGCCGGCGGGTACTGGCCGGTGTACGTGCGCGAGTGGACGTTCTGGAACCACGTCCGGACCGTCACCTCGGCGGCGGCGTCACTCCTCTACATACTGGCCCTCGCCTGACCCACGAGGCGCCCCGTCCCGTCCGGGTCAAGCCGGTGAGAGCCCCGGCAGAAAGCGCTGTCCGCCACTCTGCGCGGCCGTCGGCGGGGACGTATCGTGGCCGAAAGAGTGCCGCCCGAAGACGCACGGCCCTTCGTACACCCGGTGCCTGCGGTGCCCGTACGCGAGGAAGACGCCATGGCCGATCCCAAGGGGTTCATGACCACGCCGCGCCAGGAGTGGCCGCGGCGGCCCGTCGAGCAGCGGGTGCGGGACTGGGACGAGGTGTATGTCCCGGGAGCACTGCTGCCCATCATCAGCAAGCAGGCCGACCGCTGCATGGACTGCGGCGTCCCGTTCTGTCACCAGGCCTGCCCGCTGGGCAATCTCATCCCCGAGTGGAACGACCTGGTCTCGCGTGAGGACTGGCGGGCCGCGAGCGACCGCCTGCACGCCACCAACAACTTCCCGGAGTTCACCGGCCGGTTGTGCCCGGCGCCGTGCGAGGCGGGGTGTGTGCTGGCGATCAACCAGCCGGCCGTCACCATCAAGAACGTCGAGTGCGCGATCGCCGACAAGGCGTGGGAGGAGGGGTTCACTCCGGCCCGGCCGCCCGAGCGGCTGTCCGGGAAGACGGTCGCCGTCATCGGCTCCGGGCCCACCGGGCTGGCCGCGGCGCAGCAGCTGACCCGGGCCGGACACACGGTCGCGGTGTACGAGAAGGACGACCGCGTCGGCGGGCTGATGCGGTACGGCATCCCCGAGTTCAAGATGGAGAAGCGGCATCTGGAGCGTCGGATCGAGCAGATGCGGGAGGAGGGGACGAGGTTCCGCACCTCGACGGCGGTCGGCCGGGATGTCGCGGCGGACGAGCTGAGGACCCGGTACGACGCGGTGGTGATCGCGACGGGCGCGACGGCGTGGCGGGAACTTCCGGTCCCGGGCCGGGCGTTGAACGGGATACACCAGGCGATGGAGTATCTGCCGCTGTCGAACCGGGTGTGTGAGGGGGACCTGGAGATTTCGCCGCTGTCGGCCGCCGGCAAGCACGTGGTGATCATCGGCGGCGGGGACACCGGGGCGGACTGTCTGGGCACCGCGGTGCGCGAGGGGGCCGCGTCCGTGACCCAGCTGGACATCTACGCACAGCCGGGTGCGGAGCGCGACGAGGACATGGAGCCGTGGCCGACGTACCCGAAGATCTACCGGCTGTCGCCGGCGCACGAGGAGGCAGGGAAGCTGCGGACGGCGCCGGCGGCGGACGCGGACGCGCGGCTGTTCGCTGCGTCCACGCTGCGCTTCACGGGGGACGAGAGGGGGTGGGTGCGGTCGCTGCATGTGGTGGAGGTCGACGAGCGGCGGGTTCCGGTACAGGACACCGGGCGGACACTCCCCACCGACCTCGTGCTGCTGGCCCTCGGGTTCTCAGGTCCGGACCGGGAGGACGGGCTGATCGACCAGTTGGGTCTTGCGCTGCAGCCGCGCGGCACCATCGCCCGGGACGACGGCTTCGCGACCAACGTCCCCGGGGTGTTCGCCGCGGGAGACGCGGCGCGCGGGCAGTCGCTGATCGTGTGGGCGATAGCGGAGGGACGGGCGGTCGCGGCGGCCGTCGACCGCTATCTGACGGGGCGTTCCCGGCTCCCGGCGCCGATCGGGCCGACGGACCGCCCGATGGTGGTCTGAGGCGTTGCCCGACGGCGCCGCGGCGAGCCGAGGCCGTGGCAGTGGCGGTGGCGGTCGGCGGGGGCTTGGCGGTCGGCAGGGCCGTCAGGCGGTGCGTTCGTCCGTGCCCGCCACCTTTCCCGTGGCCAGGGCCACACGGTTCCAGGTGTTGATCGTGAGGATCAGGGAGAGGACCTGGGCCAGTTCCTGGTCCTCGAAGTGGGCGGCCGCCTCGGCGTAGACGGTGTCGGGGACGCCGGCGTCGGCGACGAGGGTCACCGCGTCCGTCAGGGCGAGGGCGGCCTGTTCCTTCGGGGTGAAGAAGTGCCGGGCCTCGCGCCAGACGGCGACCATGTGGAGCCGGGCCTCGCTCTCGCCGGCCTTGCGGGCGTCGCTGGTGTGCATGTGCAGGCAGTAGGCGCAGTGGTTGAGATGGGAGGCGCGGATCTGGATCAGTTCGACGAGGGCTGGGTCGAGGCCCGCGCGGGCGGCGGCGTCGAGCCCGATGATCGCGCGGAAGACCTTCGGTGCGGCCTTCCCGAGGTCCAGCCGGGTGTGGGCGGCCTCGGCGGTGGCGATCTTGGTGACGGCCCTTGCGGTGGCGGTGGTGGCGTCGGCGCTGGTCGCCGTGACGCTGGTGGCGGCGGTTCCGGTGGTGGGGCCGAGGGCGGCGGTGGCGTTCGTGTTCGTCGTCATGTGATCCACCGTAGGGGGCCGAAAGACCGGCTGTAGGGTGCATTCCCATGACGGAATCGTGGGTCAATTCGGCGGAGCGGATCGGGGTCGACCTGCATCTGGAGCTGTCGGGACCCGGGGGCCGGCGGGCAGCGCTGACCAGGGCACTGCGGGAGGCCGTGCGCAGTGGCAGGCTGGCGCCGGGCACCCGGCTGCCGCCGTACCGGTCGCTCGCCGCGGACCTGGGCGTGGCCCGCAACACGGTGGCCGACGCGTACGCGGAGCTGGTCGCGGAGGGGTGGCTGGCCGCCCGGCAGGGGTCGGGGACACGGGTCGCCGCGGGGTTGCCGCCCACGCCTTCCGGGCCGGGAGCGAGGGGCGTCCAGGGCGGTCGGGAGGGCGTAGCCGGTCAGGGCGGGGTGGCGACCGGGCCGCGGCACCGCGCCCCGCGAACGCCCGTGGCGGTTCCCCCGGGGGCGCGTGGCCCACGGCACGACCTGCGGCAGGGCACACCGGACGCCTCGTCGTTCCCGCGCGCGGCCTGGACGGCCTCGTACCGCCGGGCATTGCTGGCGGCGCCGAGCGAGGCGTTCGGGCCGGGCGATCCCGCCGGGCGCCCGGAGCTGCGCGAGGCACTGACGGAATACCTGGCACGCGCGCGTGGGGTGCGTACCGAGCCGGACCGGATCGTGATCTGCTCGGGTTTCGCGCACGCGCTGCGGCTTCTCTTCGACCGGGGCACACGGGAGGGGCCGGCTGCGGGAGGGGTGCTGCGCGGTCCGCTCGCCGTGGAGGCGTACGGGCTGGGCTTCCACCGGGAACTGCTCGCGGCGGCCGGGGTGCGCACCGTACCGCTGCCGCTGGACGAGCACGGCGCGCGGGTGGACGGGCTCGGGCGCGAGCGGGCCGTGCTGCTGACGCCCGCGCACCAGTTCCCGACCGGTGGCCCGCTGCACCCCGAGCGCCGGGCGGCGGTGATCGACTGGGCTCGCGCGCGGGGAGCGGTGGTGCTGGAGGACGACTACGACGGCGAGTTCCGGTACGACCGCCGGCCCGTCGGCGCGTTGCAGGGGCTGGATCCGGAGCGGGTGATTCACGTCGGCTCGGTCAGCAAGAGCCTGTCACCGGCGCTGCGGCTGGGCTGGATGGTCCTGCCGCGGCGGTATGTGGAGCCGGTGCTGGCGGCGAAGGGCGAGCGGGAGGGGTGGGTGAGCGTCCCGGACCAGCTCGCTCTCGCGGACTTCGTCGCCTGCGGGTCGTACGACCGTCATGTGCGGCGTATGCGGCAGCGGTACCGGCGGCGGCGTGACCGGCTCGTCGCCGCGCTCGCCGCGCGGGCGCCGCACGTCGAGGTGACGGGCGTCGCGGCGGGGCTGCACGCGGTGCTGCGGCTGCCGCCCGGCACGGAACGCTCGACGGTGAAGGCCGCCACGTGGCAGGGCGTCGCCCTCGACGGTCTGGCCGCGTTCCGGCATCCGCAGGGTCCGACGGCGGCCGGTGACGGACTGGTGGTCGGGTACGCGACCCCGTCCGAACACGCCTACGGAGCGGCGCTGGAGGCGCTGTGCGAGGTGCTGCCGCCCGGGTGAGACCCGTGGCCGGTCTGGGTCAGGTCAGAGGGCGGTTCGGGCGAGTTCCGGGGGTCGGCCGGGTGGGGTCCGAGAGCGGGCGAGCTCCACGCGGCAGCGCAGGACGAGGGTGACGTCGGCGGCCATGAGCTTCTCGGTGGCCAGGAACCCCGTACGCCCTGCCGGGCCGGCCACCGCGTGGCGCGGTGCGTTAACGCGCGGTTGACCCGGGCCATCACCGGCGCCCGGGGTTCCAGGGCCAGCGTCTGCCGGCCCATCGCCTCGTCGTCCGGGTAGCTGTCCTTGCCGCCGAGGTACCAGTCGTGCATCCGCGCGGGATGCGGCCTACCGGTGTCGATCTCGATGGCCGCGTCGGACACGCCGGGTGATCAAGTAACTGACACAATTCACTGGACAGGCAATGGTGTTGAACAAAGACATAAAATCCTCCGGAGCCGTGGTGCGGGTCCCCGGTGTGTTCAGGACAGCAGGAAGTCGGCCTCCCCCGCCTTGGCGCCCTCGATGAAGGCGGTCATCTCGGCCATGGTGTAGATCAACGCCGGCCCGTCCGGGTCGGTCGACTGGCGCACGGCGATCCGGCCGTCGGCCAGCTTCATCGCCTCCAGGCAGTTTCCGCCGTTGCCGCCGCTCCAGGGTTTGTGCCATCCCTCGCTGCCCAACTCCCGTGCGGGCATGCCGTTGTAGACGCGTCCGCGCGGCCTGATGCGATCCATTCACAGCTCCTTGCGGAGATCCCGGAGGATCTCCTTCGTGCGTTGTGCCGTAGCGGCCTGCGCCGCCATGCGGTCCATGACCTCCAGGTGGGTCGCCACCTCGGTGCGCGCGTCGAGGTAGACCGCGCCGGTCAGGTACTCGCTGTAGACCATGTCCGGCAGTTCTGACATGGCGAACCGGAACAGCACGAAGGGCCCGTACGTACCGGGGTGCGGCCCGTTGGCGAACGGAGCGACCTGGAGCGTCACATGGGACAGCTTCGTGGCCTCGAGCAACTTGTCGATCTGCGCGCGCATCACCTCCGGTCCGCCGACCGGGCGGCGCAGGGCGGTCTCGTCCATCACCGCCCAGAAGCGGGGGGCGTCGGGACGGGTGAGGAGTGTCTGGCGTTGCATGCGCAGCGCGACGTGCCGCTCGATGTCCTCCGGGCTCGTCTGTCCGACAGCGCCGGACTTGAGCACCGCGCGCGCGTAGTCCTCGGTCTGCAGCAGGCCGGGGACGAAGTGCGGCTCGTAGGAGCGGATGAGGCCGGCCGCGCCCTCCAGGCTGACGTACATGGAGAACCAGTTCGGCAGGATGTCGTGGAACCGCTGCCACCAGCCGGGCCTGTTCGCCTCTTCGGCCAGCTGGACGAAGGCCTCGGCCTCGTCGTCCGGGACTCCGTACGCCTTCAGCAGCAGTTGCAGGTAGGGGATTTTGAGGGAGACCTCGGCCATCTCCATGCGGCGGACGGTGGCGGGGGCCACGCGGAGGACGCGGGCGGCCTCCTCGCGCTTCAGTCCGGCGCGTTCCCGCAGGTCCAGCAAGCGTCGGCCGAGGACCACCTGGCCCACCGTCGGCGCGGACCGCGGTTCGCTCACGCTCCCACCTCCACCGTAAGCCTCCACCGAAAGATTCCTGACAGCCCTACGGCGCCATTCGAAGGTTCATTCGAAGATCGGGGCGGATCTCCGACGACTCCAATTGGCGCCGCGCGTGGTGCTGTTGCGAGCAGTGTGCCACGGCCTCTGACGGAGTCACACAGCACTCTGCAATTTTCAGAGTGACTCTTGCCAAGTGTCCGCGGCGGGGAGATAGTGGCAGGCGTGATTCCGTCCGCGCCTTTAGGAACAGACGCCGCCGCAGACCGTGCCGGTCGCGGCGCCGATCGGGGTCCCACCGCGCGTGTCGGTTCGAGCGCGGCGGAGGGGGCGACCGCCCATGGGGGCACTGCCGAGCGCAGGTTCCGCTTCGAGCTGGCCGCACATCCGGGTTCCGTCGCCCGGGCGAGACACCTGACGCATGCCCGGCTCTCTCGCTGGGCGGTCTGCGCGGACACCTGTGACAGCGCGACCCTGGTCATCTCCGAGCTGGTCACCAACGCGATCGTGCACACGGCGAGCGGCCGTGTCGTGTGCGAACTGCACGACCACGACGACATGGTGCGCATCGCCGTAAGAGACGAGGGCTGTGCTCCTGGTGAACCCCACCCGTCACCGCAGCGACCCGACGAGGAGCACGGGAGGGGGTTGCTTCTCGTCGACGCGCTGTGCCGGGCCTGGGGTGCCCAGGAGCACGGCCCCGGCCTGCTGGTCTGGGCCGAACTGCCCCGCCGGACCGATCCCGCCCCCGACGCCGCCGAGCCGCGGGGCGACCTCGGCTGGGGCGCCCGCCCGAAGCCGGGTCGCCCGGACGACTCCGACGAGGACCGGTCGGCCGAGGCGAGCCGACGGCCGCCGGAGCAGCGCCGGCGGGAAGAGGCGGGCCAGCGACAAGGAGGCGGATCCTCGGACCGGCACGGGAACGCCACCCGTTCGGAGCAGCGTATGCGAGGGGACCGGCGGTGACGGGCGACGGCGGACGGCCCGTCGGCGCCGGTGCACGCCGGGAGCACGTCACCGCCCCCCGCACCGACGGCCGCCAGGCACATGCCCTCGGCCCCGATCCCTGTAGCGGCCAGGAGTACACCATCGGCCTGAACACCCGTGGCGGCCAGGAGCACGCCCTCGGTCTGAACACCCTGGTGCGTCTGCAGCGCCGGCGCCCCGCCCCGGATCCGGACCACCGGCTGGTGCTTCCTGACGGCATGACGGCTCCGCTCGGCTGTGACGCCGTGGGTGTGCCCGACCGCCTCGGCCCGCTCGTGGTGCCCCGGCTGCCGCGGGTGGGATGCGTGTACGCCGACGGCTCCCACTGGTGGTGGATCGTGCCGTCGGACTCCGACTACGCCCTGCCCTGGCCGGCCCCGGCACAGTACGCCGCCGGCGCCCTGATCACCGCTACCGCCCGGCTGATCCACCGCCCGGAGGGTACGGCCCCCTACACCCCGCCCATCCCGCTGTACCTGGCCCTGTGCCGGGTGACGGACACGGCTCCGGACTGGTCCCGGGCCGCATCGGCCTGACAGCCGCGCCCACCGCCCGGCCACTCCGAGACGGCCGGCCTCCCCGCCCGCCCATCGGCCCTGTCACCACCGGCCCGGTCGCCACCAGCCCCGCCACCACCGGCCGGGTCCCCGGCAGCCCTGCCACTACCGCCCGGTCGCCACCCGCCCGGTCGCCACCATCGCCGCCTCCACCTGCCCCGTCGCCACCAGCGCCGCCGGCCGCCAATCCCGCCGTCACCAGCCAACCCCGCCGTCACCACCCGGCCTTCCCGCCGGACGTTCCGCCAAGCCCCACGCCCGTGCGAACCTGGCGCGCACCACACTCCACCCGCCCATCACCACGCCCACCACGCCCACCACGCTCCCTCCGCGCCCCCGTGTACGTCCCCTCGCGCCCTGCCGGGCCGCCGCCACGGCCGCGATAGTGGCCGTTCCGTCGGGGTCCGGGAGGTCACGGTGAGAAAGAGGCGGCAGGCGGCCGAGCCCGTGGTGTCGGCGTCGGAACGGCTGCTCTTCGGCGGGCCGCTGCGGTACGACATGGGCTGGAACCAGCACGCGGACGCCTTCCTGACGCTGAGCTTCCGGGCGCTGCTGCTGCGGCTGCCGGGCATGCTGACGTCCAGTCTGCGGCTGGCCCGGCAGGCCGACGCGCGGGCCGCCCGGGTGGTGCTGGCCGCCGAGATGGGCCGGGGCGCGGCGCAGGCGGTGAGCCTGCTGGCCGTGAACAACGCGCTCGGCAAACTGCTCACCGGCCCGGACATCGAGCAACGGCTGCGCTCGGCCGCCCCCGCCCTGGTCGTGATGGCCGCCGTGATGCTCGTCGCCGCGCTGCTGCGGGCCGCCTCGACCTACGCCACCGGACGGCTGGAGCCCAAGGTGGAGCGGGTGGCGACGGAGCTGTACCTGAAGTGCGCGGCGAACGTGGAACTGGCCGCGATCGAGGACCACGCCTTCCACAAACTGCTGGACACGGCCCAGTACGGCGCCCGGTCCGCCCGGCACATGATCGACTACAGCACCCGGGTGATCAACGCGATGATCTCGCTGCTCGCCGCGGCGGGCGTGCTCACCGTGCTGCACCCGGCGCTGCTGCCGCTGCTGGTCACCATGACCCTGCCCAGCGCCTGGAGCGCGCTGACCAACGCCCGGCGCCGCTACGAGTCCTTCCACACCTGGGTCCAGCACGCCAGGGCCGGCCAACTCATCAGCGGCCTGCTCACCGAGCCGGCCGCCGCTCCCGAGATCCGGGTGCACGGGGTGGGGCCGTTCCTGCTGCGGCACTTCCGGTCCATGTCCGAGACCGCGGAGGCGGAGCAGGCCCGGCTGTCCGGCCTGGCTGCCCGGACCGGGCTGATCGCCGCTGCCTGGACGGGCCTCGCGACCCTCGCCACGTACGCGACGCTGGGTGCGCTGCTGCTGGGCGGCGCGATGGCCCTGTCGGTGGCCGGTACGGCGGTGCTCGCGATCCGCACGGGTTCGGCGAGCCTGGACACACTGGTGCTGGAGATCAACCAACTGCACGAGGAGGCCCTGTTCGTGGGGGATCTGCAGCGGCTGTACGCCGAGGCGGCCGAGCGGGCGATCCCGGCGGGTGGCGAACCGCTGCCCGAGGACCCGAAAGAGATCCGCTTCGAGAACGTCACGTTCAGCTATCCGCATGATCCGCACCCGGAACCGCAGGAGGCGCACCCGGCCGCCCCCCGTCCGCAAGGTCCCCGCCCCGCTCTCGACGACGTCACCCTCACCCTCCCCCTCGGCCGGATCATCGCGCTCGTCGGCGAGAACGGCTCGGGCAAGACCACGCTGGTCAAGCTGCTCGCGGGGCTGTACACGCCGGACCGGGGCCGGATCCTGTGGGACGGCGTCGACGCCGCGTGTGCCGACCGGCGGCTGCTCGCCGAGCGGATCGCGATGGTGGCGCAGGACTTCAAGCGCTGGCCGTTCACCGCCCGGGTGAACGTGGCCGTCGGCCGTTCCGCCGCGCCGATGACCGAGGAGCGCCTGGCCGCGTCCATCGCCAGCGCGGGTGCCGAGCATGTGGTCGCGGATCTGCCACGCGGCCTGGACACCCTGCTGGCCCGGAACTTCAGCGGTGGCCACGAACTGTCCGGCGGCCAGTGGCAACGGCTGGGCATCGCCCGCGCCGCCTACCGGCGCGGCAGCATCCTGATCGTCGACGAGCCGACGGCAGCGCTGGACGCGCGGGCCGAACTGGAGGTCTTCGAGAAGATCCGGGCGCTGGCGGACGGCGGGCAGACGGTCGTCCTGATCACCCACCGGCTGGCCTCGGTCCGCCATGCCGACCTGGTGCACGTGCTGGAGCAGGGTCGCCTGGTGGAGTCCGGCAGCCCGGAGGAACTGCTGGCCGGAGGCGGTGTCTATGCCGAGCTGTACGCGCTTCAGGCGCAGCAGTTCACTGCGAGGACACCGGCGGCCGCACCGCCGCCGACGCCGTCAGACCGCCAGGTGCCCGCGCCGAAGCCGGCCTGAGCCGGCCTGAGACACCTGGCCCCGCCCGGCCCTGACGCCCGGCGTCGGAGCCGGCTCACTCCACGGTCCGGCTCACCCGGCGCTCCGGGTCACTCGGCGGTCTCGCCCCCGCGGACGATCACCAGGAACGCGTCCGTCGCGAGGTCCATGACGACCTCGGCAGGCAGCCCCTCCAGTCGCCGCGCGTGCGCGAACTCCTCCGCGGGCCAGGAGCCCCGCGGACCACCGGCGGAAAAGCGTTCGAGCACCGTTCGCCCGTTCACCATCTCGCACCTCCAGGAAGCGTCGTACGTGTAGGAATTAACGCTCTGGAGAAGGGAAACGGCTCGCTCAGTGACGTGACTGAGACATTCTCGACACCAGGTCGGCGCGGACCGTGAGGATCCGTTCACCTTGTGACACGAACCGTACGCTCCGTGTCAGTAGTCGTACTCGTCATGAAGGCGGAGCCGGTCGCTGTCGGCGGGGCCGCGGCCGAGCGCGGTCAGGTCGAGCAGGGCCGAGGTAGTCCCCAGTCCGTCCAGCCCGTCGTCGTACGCCGAATAGGTGTGGAAGACCCGGTCGTGGTCGCGCAGGAAGCAGCTGACGCCCGGGCGTTCGAGCTGGTCGCCGCCCGACTCGACGGTGGCCTCGAAGTCGTGGTTGAAGTCGCTGTGCGCCGAGGAGTACCAGGGCACCGCCCAGCCCATCCGCGCCTTGAACGGCAGGATCCGGGTGAACGGCGCCCGGGACACCGCCGCGAAGGAGGTGTTCCGGGCGCGCAGGTGGGCGAGGTGGCCGACCTGGTCCAGGAAGGCCGCGCAGCACGCGCAGCCGGTCTCCCACTCCGGCGCGAACATGAAGTGGTGGACGACGAGCTGGGTCCGGCCCTCGAAGAGGTCGAGGAGGGTCGCCTTGCCGTCGCCGCCCTCGAAGACGTACTCCCGGTCGACCTCGACCATCGGCAGCCGCCGGCGCTCGGCGCCCAGGACCTCACGCGCCCGTCTGACCGCCTCCTCCTTGCGCAGCAACTCCTCGCGCGCCGCGCACCACTGCTCGCGCGAGACGATCTCCGGAAACGACATGAGCCCTCCTGTCCGACGGTCGGTTCGCGGTGGAGACCGCCGACGGCAGCGGAACTCATCGCCGTGGAGGGAGGTTTTTCGGCCAACCTCCGACCGGCTCCCTCGACGGCCGGGCTCCGGCCGGCCTGCCGCGGGCTCAGGTGCCGTACTCCTGGACGCGTCGCCCGTGGTCACGTGCGGTCGGTGCGGGCAGTCGGCCCGTCAGCTCCCTTACGACCCGCCCCATCTCGAGGGTGAGGAGTTCGCGGTCCCGCGTCAGCACGCGGCCGTCGACGACGTGTACACCGCTTTGGCCGACGCCGTGGACACTGCCTGGGAAGCCACCCCCGCCACGGATCCCGCCGTCCGGATCGAGGCGTGGGCCAACGCCTTCCGCACTGGGGCCCAGGTGAACCCCCAAGGAAGGTGTCTCGTTCGGCGGGAGCCGCGGTCTCGGTCACGCGGTGGCCGGCAGCGGCACCCGTACGCCCCGCCGCTCCAGCTCCGCCAGCGCCTCCCGCAGCCGGCCGAGGTGCCGGGCGGTGAGCCGTCCGGTGCCGTCGAGGTGCACCGCGCAGGCCGTGGTGGTGTCCACGAGCCGTTCCAGCGCCTCGGCGACGGCGTCCGTGCCCTCGGTGTGCCGGGCGAGGGCGGGCAGTTCGGCGGCGGCGAGGGCGATGGCGGTACGGGCCTCGGCGAGGGCCCGGTAGGCCTCCCGGCGCAGCGCCCAGCGCTCGGCGTGGTCCCCGGACTCCCCGAGGACGTGCAGGAGGTAGGTGTGCGCGGCACCGCCGGCCGCAGTGAGCCGGGCCCGTACCCCGCCGCCCCGCTTCCCCGGCGTCGGCAGATGGCCCACGACCAGCACGAGCACGCAGGCCAGCAGGGTCTCGCCGATCCGGCTGACCGATGCCTGCGGCTCGCCGCCGGCCATGATCAGGGCGAGGACGAGGACGGTGACGACGGCGGTGAGCGCCGCGAAGTGCCGGGTGGCGACCGGTACGAGGGCGCCGCACACCGCCACCAGCGCGATCAGCCCGGCCGGGCGGGGCAGCAGGGCGGCGAGACCGGCGAACACCACGGCGCCGAGCACGGTGCCGGCGGCCCGGCACAGCACCCGTGAGGCGAGCGGTCCGAGGTCGGGCTTGACGAGGAAGACGGCGGTGGCGGGCAGCCAGTACCAGTGCGCGTGCGGTCCGTACCAGCGGGTGTGGTGCAGGGCCTGGGCGATGGCGGCACTGGCGCCGAAGGAGAGGGTGACGCGCAGGCCGTACTCGCGCCCCCCGGCCCCGAGTGCGGCCCGCAGCGCGGCCCGGACGTCACGGCGGCGGCCGAGCAGCCCGCGGTGGGCGCCCTCGCCCCGGTCGAATGCCTCGGCCGCGCGCAACAGGGCGTCGTCCAGGGCGCGCACGGCCGGGGCCAGGGCGGCTGCCCCGGGCGAACGAAGCCGAGCGGGAGGCAGGTGCGGCGCGGGCAGCGGGCCGGTGCCGGTGTCGCCGCGGACGGCCGCGGCGAGCCGGCGGGGCCCCTCCGCAGCCCGCACCGGGACGGGCTCCCCCGCCCAGTGGAGGGCGGTGGCGGCCTCGGCGAGAGGCAGCGCCGCCGCGAACCGGGCGTGCAGTCGGCGCTCGGCGGCCGAGCCGGCGTGCCGGCGCAGCCGGGGTCCGGCGAGGGCGTCCTGGGCATGGTCGAGCGCGGCGGTCAGCGCCGCCCGCCGGGCGGTGGCCCCTTCCCCGCCCACGGCCTCGACGAGCGCGGCGATCGCGTCGTACACGTCGGCGACCGCTTCCCGCTCCCCGTCGAACCGGAAGTCCCCGGCGAGCGAACCGGGGGTGGGCAGGGCGAGCCGCAGCACCAGCAGCCAGCCGGCGCCGGCCAGGAAGGCGAGGGCCCGCTGCCGGCCGTCCTCGGCCGCCGGCATTCCGGCGCCGACGGCCGCGGCGACGAGCAGCTGCGTGCCGGCGGCGGAGGCGACGGGCCCGACGGCACTGAGGGCACCGGCGGCCGGACCGAGCGCGGTGAGCACCAGGGTCAGCGGTACCGCGGGCAGCCCCTGCCCGGCGTACGACCCCACGAGCAGGCCGAGTGCCCCGGCGAGCGCGGGCACCCCGAGCCGCCGCACGGAGGCCCGCCGGCTGCCGGGCCGGTCGTTGATGCCGGCGAGCATCGCGCCGATGGCGGCGAGCACCCCGTCGGCCGTCTGCCCGAGGAACATCCCGGCGAGCAGCAACGGCCCGGCGGCGAGCGCCCCCCGGCACATCGCGCTCCACGGGACGGGACCGCGCTGAGCACGGAAGGCATGGGCGAGCCAGGGAGGTACGACGGGCCGGGACACGGGGCTCCAGTTCATTCGAGGGCAGGGGTGGGCCTTCGGACGACGGCGGCCGGTGGATGTGGCTCCACGGTAGATCGCGTTCCCCGAGCAAACGGGACGATCACGTTTCAGGCAGGTGAAAGATGCCGGGGCGGCCGTCTTCTTTATGAACGCAATGCACGTCATGAAGACGACGAGCGCACCGGACGCAGCGCCCCGGCGATGATCCTCTCGGTTGCGGCCACGGCATCGGCGAGGGCATCGGGCTCGGCGCGCAGGCCACTCACCACTGCGTCGAGTCCGCGCAATCCGGCCCGCTCCAGCAGTCGTTTCTCGTTCGTCACCCATTCCCCGCGGGCCGCGAGGACGGCATGGGCGGACTGGGCGGCGGCCGTGGCGAGGGCTCCGGCGGTCTCCGTGAGGCGGCCGTGCGGGGCGTGGTTGGCCCTGGCGTAGGAGAGGGTGGCGCCGGCGGTGCCGGTCCAGAGGTCGGCTGCGGTGCGGCGCAGTTTCGGCGGATACCCGGCCGGGCGGGGGAGTTCGCCCCGCAGAACCTGGTTGAGCGCCAGTTCGGCGACGACCAGGTAGCTGGGAATCCCGGCCAGGTGGAAGAGGAGCGGCTCCACCCGGAAGCGGCCCTCCGCCGCCTCCTCCAGCTCGTGTTCCACGACGCCGAGGTCCCGGTAGTGCACATCGACCCGGCGTCCGTCGATGGTGAGCCAGGCGCCGCCGTTGAAGACACCGCCGCCCCAGCCGCCGATCTCGGAGACCTCGCCCGGCCAGCCGAGGGCGCGCAGGTCTTCCGGGGCGAAGGGGCCACGGTAGTAGACGGCCAGGTCCCAGTCGCTGTCGGGGCGGTGCGTGCCCTCGGCGCGGGAACCGCCGAGGGCCACGGCCCGGACACCGGGGAGGGCGGCCAGACGGTCGGCGGTCGCGGCGAGGAAGTCGGCGTCGGAAGACTCGGGCATGGTCCCAGCCTGCCGCAGTGGCGCCCGCGGACGCTCCCGAATTCCGGGCGAGCCCGAGCAGTTCGGAGGTTCACGCCCCGGGTAATTCGGATGCGCGCGGGCCGGTGACGGCCGATCATCGAAAGCTGTTCGCCGTTCGCTGTTCAGCGTTCGCCGTTCTGACGCCACGCTGTCCGACGTCAGGGACGGTGACACGCTCCGGCGCCCGCCGCCGCAACGCTGTCCGGCACCGGTCACCGCAACGCCGTTCGGCGTGCCCTGCCTTGACGCCGTCCCCGATCCCGTAGGAGCCACTCCCATGATTCGACGCGTCACCGTTCCCGGACTCTTTCCCCCGCCCACCTACTCCCACGCCTCCGTCGTCGAGGCCGGCACGAAGCTCGCGTTCCTCGCGGGGGCGGTGCCGCTCACGGCCGACGGTGAGCTGGTGAGCCCGCGTGACCCGGTGCGCCAGGCCGAGCAGGTGATCGCCAATCTGCGCGAGCAGCTGCGGGCCGTCGGCTCCGACCTTGAGCACGTGGTCGTGTCGGAGGTGTACGTGGTCGGCGACGAGCCCGCGACGCTCTCCGCGGTGTGGGACGTGGTCGAGGCGTCGGGCCTGAGTCTCGGACCGCACTCGTCCACGCTCCTCGGGGTCTCCTGCCTGGGCTACACCGGACAGTTGGTGGAGATCACGGTGACGGCTGTGGTGCCGGAGCGGGAGGGGGACGAGGCGCAGGGGCCGTCGGCATGAGGTGCTGAACCGGCATGAGGTGCCGAACCGGCAGTGGTGCTGAAGGGGCATGGTGGTGCCGAAGGGGAACGAACGAGCTGTCCCAGGTCTACGGCAGCCCGGCCGCGTCCGCCGCCGTACGCAGGACCTCGCGCAGCATGCCGGCGGTGAGCCGGCCGGTGAAGGTGTTGCGCTGGCTGACATGGAAGCAGCCGAAGAGGTCCAGGCCGTCGAGCGCGACCCGGGTGCCGTGTGCGAAGGCCGGGCGGGGACGGGGCACCGTCCAGCCCGCCTCCCGGAACGCGGGCAGCGCGGCCTGCCAGCCGAAGGCACCGAGGACGACCGCGGCTTTCAGCGTCGGGCGGAGCAGCGTCAGCTCCTGGACCAGCCAGGGGCGGCAGGTGTCGCGCTCCCCCGGGGTCGGCTTGTTGGCGGGCGGGGCGCAGTGCACGGGCGCCGTGACCCGCACGCCGTACAGCTCCAGACCGTCGTCGGCGCTGACGGAGGTGGGCTGCGAGGCGAGCCCCACGTCGTACATCGCCTGGTAGAGCACGTCTCCCGAGCGGTCACCGGTGAACATGCGGCCGGTACGGTTGCCTCCGTGTGCCGCCGGGGCCAGCCCGATGATCACCAGTCGGGCGTCGGCGGGGCCGAACCCGGGCACCGGCCGGCCCCAGTACGTCCAGTCGGCGAACGCGGCCCGCTTCGTACGGGCCACCTCCTCGCGCCAGTCGACCAGCCGAGGGCAGGCCCGGCAGTCGGCGACGCGCCGGTCGAGCCGGGCGAGAGCGCTGCTGTCGTCCATACGGCCACCGTTCCCCGAAACGCACGCACCGACGCGGAGCCCGGCGCCACAAAGCCGCAGACGGAAAAGGGGCGCGGGTCCGCGGATGTGCGGGTCCGCGGATGTGCGGGTCCGTGAGTGCGCGGGTCCGTGAGTGCGCGGGTCCGTGAGTGCGCGGGTCCGTGAGTGCGCGGTCTGCGGGAATCGGATCCGCCGGTTCCACGGCCGGCAGAGGACCTGTATGCGTCCCGGTGCCCAGGTGCCCCCGGACGATCACGGGCGCCGTGAAAACGCTTCGGGCGCAGCCACCCCGTGGCGTTAGGGTCGATGCATGGCTTCCGAGGATGCGGGCGAGAACGTGGACGGTGGGACCGGCGAAGGGTCCGGCACGCCGGGCGGAACGGGCCCCGTCCCTGCCGAGCAGCCGCTCGACCCGAAGATCGCCGCCGCGGTGGCCGCAGCCGAGGCCGCCGGACCGGGCAACGGCGAGACCGTCCGCATCGACAGCTGGATCTGGGCCGTCCGTCTGATCAAGACCCGCTCCGCCGGTGCCGCCGCGTGCCGGGGCGGTCACGTGCATGTGAACGGCGAGCGGGTGAAGCCCGCCTACTCGGTACGCATCGGCGACGAGGTGCGGCTGCGGCACGAGGGCCGGGAACGGGTCGTGATCGTCAGGCGCCTGATCCGCAAGCGGGTCGGCGCGCCCGTGGCCGCCCAGTGCTACATCGACAACTCCCCGCCGCCTCCGCCCCGCGAGACCATCGCCCCCGCCGGTCTCCGCGACCGCGGCGCCGGCCGGCCCACCAAGCGGGACCGCCGTGAACTGGAACGACTCCGCAGCGCCGGCGGCCTCGCCGGATTCGGCGCCCGCGGCGCCCCCGGCGGCTTCGGCGCACCGGGCGGACCTGGCGGACGTGGTGGCTTCAGCGGACCGGGCGGCCCCGGCGCAACGGGCGGAGTCGGTGGGCCCGGCGGCCGTGGCGGGTCGGGCGGCCGTGCGGGGTCGGACGGGCGTGCAGGGTCGGAGGGCCGTATGGGATCGGAGGGCCGTGGGGGGTCGGAGGGCCGTGGGGGACGCCGGGGCTCCGAGGCCGCCGGTGGACGCGGTGGGCCCGGTGGCCCGGGTGGTTCTGGTCGCGCCAGGGGCTCGGGAGAGCGGCCGCACGGGCGGTGAACCGCGCGGGTGGCGGGCGACGAGATCCCTGGCCCTCCCGGTGACCGAGTGACGGGCAGCCGCGGTGTCCGTGAGCCGACAGCCCAGCCCCGCGGCCGTCAAACGGGCAACCACAGGTACGCGAGGTAGGCCGGAGGAAGCCGTCCCAGGGCCCGGCCCACGCGCCAGCCGGCCGCCCGAACCCGGCCGCGAGGAGACACCGTCCCCGGCGACGTCCTCTCCGCTGAGGCCGGCCGGGCTTGCGCTGTCCGGCCGTGGTGTCACCGTCGGCGGAGCAGCCGCAGGAGCTCCTGGTTGTGCGCCCGGCGGGCCCAGGCGATCAGGGCGAGGGGTGCGATCAGGATCAGCGGGGTCGCCGCGTTCTGGCCGTCGAAAGCGGTGAGCTGGACGACGAACGCCCCCACCATGAGCGCGCCGAGGGCGATCGCCGCCACGGACTGCAGCACCGGGATCAACAGGGCTGTCGCCCCGGCGAGTTCCAGCGCACCGATGGTGTACATGGCCGCGCTGCCCCAGCCGATTCTGTCGAAGGACTCGACGGCCGTCGGATGCGCTATGAGCTTCGGCAGGGCACTCGCGATGCCGTAGAACAGGGCGAGCAGCACCTGCACGGCGCGCAGGGCGACCAGGGCTCGGCGTGCCCGGCCCGTGCGGGCACCGGGGGCGGCCGTGGGCGTCATGGTGCTGGAGCCGACGGGGGCGGTGGTCTCGGACATGAGCATCTCCTGGTGAAGCGGTCCCAGTTGCTTTCACCGAGGTAGACCGCTCAGGAGCCGGGAAATCATCGCCTGAGGAGGGGCCGGTGCAGTCGCCGGAGGAGACCGCAGCTCGACCGCGCAGCCGGCCGGGGTGATGGCCCGACGGGCCCGTGCCTCGTACCCCTCACGCGTGCCAATCCTCATGCCCGGACAACGGCCCGCTCCCGCACGCCCGTTCCCCTCCTCCCCCGGTTCACTCGTTCGAGCTATCCGGGCGGGAACGGGAACCATCCGTGCCCGACGTACCAGTGGCCACCGGCTCGCAGGTGGTCCCCGACGGCCCGTTCCACCGACGTACGGCGTGGCAGATCGGCCACCGGCAATTCCGGGTCACCGAAGACGAACTGGACGGGCTCGGTGTCGGCCGGCTCGCCGATCTCGCGCGCGATGCGGAACCGTGCCTGGAACCGGACGATGTTGGAGTCGGCGGGCAGACACCGACGCAACTGCGGGTCCAGCAGCCAGGAGTGGCACAGCACCACCGTCGGCCGCTCCTCGGGAAAGTGCCGGGCGAAGAACTCGCGGGCCATCGCCAGGGAACGGTCACAGGCGGAGGGCGTCAGCGGGCCGTGGAAGTCGGGGATGTGCAGGTTCAGGCAGGGTGTTCCGGGTGCCGCGTCCAGTCCGGCCGCCGCCGGCGCCGTGTGCGGCCCGATGCGCGCCCGTTCGAACTGGAGCCGTCCCAGTTGGTACAGCTCACCGCGGAAGTGCCGGACCAGCCAGCGCCGCGCCTGCACCCCGGTCCGGCCGTGCCGTCTGCGGTGCACCGCGATGTTACGGCCCAGGTCGGCCAGGGTGCGCCGGGAGATCTCGGCCGGGATTCCGCGCGCCTGGTGGTGCGCCCGGGTACGCGGGAGCGCTGCGAGGAAGACGTACACCGGGAAGAGGTCGGCCAGTTCGGCCGGTGCCGAGGCGAGCAGGGTGTCGAGTCCGGGTGTGCGGCCCGTGTCACCGGGCTCGCGGAACACTTCCTCGACGCAGTCCGCCAGGAGTCCGAGCGTGTCCGGGTCCCCGGTCACCCTGCGCCGCTGGGCGACGAGTGCGTTGATGTCCTCGTGCGGCACGGCCAGGTCGAGGAGCAGTTCGGGCAGATCGTCGGCATCGGGCAGCACGGGAGGTTCCCCCTTCGGTACCCACGTCGATCTGTCGAGCGTTGATGCGCGTCGTGACCGAGGAGTACGTTGCCATGAGGAGTGGTGGTTGCGATGCGTACGGGCAGTGAACCGGCGACCGCGCGCAGTGCTCTGCGGATGCGGTTCTGGCTGAGCGTGTGGGGACTGGTCTGGGCGGTCTTCGGCACGGTCGCGTTCGCACTGGTGGGACGCCCGGGCTGGGCGGCGGCGTGCGGCACGCTGTGGCTGGTGGTCACCGTCGACATGGCCGTGATCCTCCGGCACATCCGGCAGGGCCCCCACTACCAGCCGGGCCACGACATACCGCCGTACCCGCCGCCGGACGACGGCCCGCCGCCCCCGGTACCACCGAGGCACCGCCATCCATGAGCGGAGGTTCGACGGCTGCGAGCGGGTGCACCGCCCCCTCACCCCTTCCGTCAGTCCTCCGTCAGTCGTCGAAACGGGCCGCCTTCAGGTACTGCGGGTTGGGGTCGAGCGCGGCGGCCAGCCGGAAGTGACGTTTGGCCTGGTCGGGGCGGCCCTGGCGCTCATAGGTGCGGGCCAGGGCGAAGTGCGCGAACGCGTTGTCCGGCTCGCGCTCCAGCACGATGGTGAACTCCAGCTCGGCGGGCCGCAATTGCGCCGCGGCGAAGAAGGCACGCGCGCGCAGAAGGCGCGCGGCGGTGTTCTCGGGGTACGCGGCGATGACTCCGTCGAGCAGTTTCACCGCGCCCCGCGGGTCCCGCGCGTTGAGCAGTTGCTCCGCGGCACGGAAGTCGATGACATGCGTTTCCGGAGTACGTCCGGTGGAACCGCTGGTCTCGGGCACGGCTGAGTCCTTCCCTTGCTCCAGCGCTTCAACGCCCCGAGCCGGACAGCTATTCCGTGACCCCGGCCGCTTGTCCGGCCCGGCGTGCGAGGTCGTCCCAGACCTCGGCGACGCGCTGCTTCAGCGCGTCCAGGGGTACGTCGTTGTCGATGACGACGTCCGCGATCTCCCGGCGCTGTTCGCGCGTCGCCTGTGCGGCCATACGCGCGCGTGCGTCCTCCTCGGTCATCCCGCGCAGCCGTACCAGCCGGTCGAGCTGGGTCTCGGCGCTCGCGTCCACGACGATCACGACGTCGTAGAGCGGCGCGAGACCGTTCTCGGTGAGCAGGGGCACGTCGTGGACCACCACCGCGTCCTCGGCCGCGGCGCTCTCCAGCTCGCGGGAACGCGCTCCCACCAGGGGATGCACGATGGAGTTGAGGACGGCGAGCTTGTCGGGGTCGGCGAAGACGATCGAACCGAGCCGGGGGCGGTCCAGGCTGCCGTCGGCGGCGAGGATGTCCGTCCCGAAGGCGTCCACCACGGCCGAGAGGCCGGGGGTGCCGGGTGCCACGACCTCGCGCGCGATGCG
Organism: Streptomyces sp. NPDC042638; assembly: GCF_040647235.1. NCBI lineage: Bacteria > Bacillati > Actinomycetota > Actinomycetes > Kitasatosporales > Streptomycetaceae > Streptomyces > Streptomyces sp. NPDC042638. The sequence continues at coordinate 128,782 of NZ_JBEZBT010000002.1, read as the reverse complement.
GTCCGCGTCGATCAGCACGGCCCCGTGCTCCACGAGCAGCCGCGACACCTCGCTCTTGCCGGCGCCGATACCGCCGGTCAGGCCCACTGTCAGCATGAGCGGAAGCCTAGACGCTCCGCTCCGGGGCCGGCCGGACAGGGCTGCGGGCGGGCACAAGGCCCGACTGAACCGGGGGCTGAACCGGGGGCGGGCTGGAGGCGGGCAGGCAGGGCCACGCGCCGGCCGACGCCGATGCGGACGGGTAGGGCGAGGGCGGCCCAGTCCGGGCCGGGGCCGGGGCCAAGCACGGGCCTTGTCGGTCGGCGCGGGGGATGCCCGAGGCGGGCGGGCGGGCGGGCAGGCAGGTAGGGCGGGGCGGCCGAGTTCCAACCGGGGCCGGCGGCCCAGTACGGGCCAGACCGATCCCGCACCGGGGATGCCCGAGGCGGGGTCGCAGTCCGGCGCCGGAGATGCCCGAGGCGGGCGGGCAGGTAGGGCGGGGCGGCCGAGTTCCGGCCGGGGCCGGTCCCGTACGCCCCCGGGGCGGTCCCGGCCCGGGGATGCCTGAGGCGGCTGGCGGTATGGGCCGGCAGGGGGGCGGTGCGGGCCGGTGAAGGCTGGTTGCGGGGGTGACCCGCGCCCTGGGGGGCGCGGGTCAGTTGTCGCCCTCGCGCTCCGCCAGGAAGCGCTCGAACTCCCGCCCGATCTCGTCCGCCGACGGGATCTCCACGGGCTCGGCCAGCATGTTGCCCCGGGTCTCGGCGCCCGCCGCGGCGTCGTACTGGTGCTCCAGGCCCTGGACGAGCGCGGTCAGTTCCTCGTCCCCCTCCCGGACCTGCCGGTCGATCTCGTTCTGCGTGCGGTGCGCGTCCGTGCGCAGCGAGTGGGCCACGCCGGGCAGCACCAGACCGGTGGCTGCCGTGACGGCCTCCAGGACGGTCAGGGCGGCGTCCGGGTAGGCGGAACGGGCGATGTAGTGCGGGACGTGCGCGGCCACGCCCAGGACGTCGTGCCCGGCCTCCATGAGGCGGTATTCGATCAACGCCTCGGCGCTGCCGGGCACCTGCGCCTCGTCGAACGGGCTGCGGTGACCGGGAACGAGGTCGGTGCGGTTGCCGTGCGGGGTCAGGCCCACCGGGCGGGTGTGCGGGACGCCCATGGGGATGCCGTGGAAGTTCACGGACAGGCGGACGCCGAGCCGTTCCACCAGCTGCCGCACCGCCGCCGCGAACCGTTCCCACTCCACGTCCGGCTCGGGACCGGACAGCAGCAGGAACGGGGCACCGGTCGTGTCCTGGACGAGGCGGACCTCGATGGCCGGTACTTCGTAGTCCGTCCAGCGGTCCCGCTTGAAGGTCAGCAGGGGGCGCCGGGCCCGGTAGTCCACGAGCCGGTCGTGGTCGAACCTGGCCACGAGCTGGTGGGGCAGTGAGTCGAGCAGCTGGTCGACGATCTGGTCGCCGGTCTCACCCGCGTCGATGTATCCGTCGAAGTGGTAGAGCATGACAAGGCCGGCCGACTCCTGGGCGAGCGCCATGTCGACCACGGCGAGGCCCTTCGGCTCCCATGCGTACAAACCCTGCGGATCAAGCACTGTGACCGCTCCTCCTCGTGTCCGTCATCGACAACGCGCCCTGGAACGGCGGAATTCCCGCGACACGCCGCGATCTGCGATCTCCCGCGGGACGCCTTGACGTCCCGTCACCTGGTCCGTACCTTCACGACCATCGGCGTTCATACTGACGTTCATCGTTCATGTATGAGAAATCGCCTGGATCGCGCCCTGACGTCCGTACGAAAGGAGAGCCCCCATGCGCATACGCACTCCGCTCGTCTTCCTGCTCGCCACGCCCCTCGCCGCCGGCGGTGTGCTGCTGACCGCCGCCGGGCCGGCCTCCTCCGCCACCACCATCGAGGTGACGACCGCGGCCCAGCTGAAGACCGCCCTCGGCGCCGCCGAGCCCGGCGACACGATCCACCTGGCGGACGGCACGTACACCGGGAACTTCAAGGCGGCCACGCCGGCCACGGCGTCCGCCCGGATCACCCTCACCGGGTCCCCCGGCGCCGTCCTCACCGCCGGCGGCGGCTACGGGCTCCATCTGAACGGCGCCTCCTACTGGACGGTCAGCGGCCTGACCGTGACCGGCGGCCAGAAGGGCATCATGATCGACGCGGCCAAGGGCGTCGTCGTGGACGGCGTCACGGTGCACGGCCTGGACATGGAGGGCGTGCACTTCCGCAACTCCAGCACGGACGGAGTGATCAGGAACTCGCGCGTCTACGACACCGGGAACGACGGCAGAGGCATGGGCGAGGGCGTCTACGTCGGCACCGCGAACACGCTGTCCGACAGGAGCGACCGCGTCCAGATCCTGAACAACACGATCGGTCCGGACGTGGGCGGCGAGAACGTCGACGTCAAGGAGGGCACGACCGGTGCGCGCATCATCGGCAACACCTTCGACGGCAGCGGTCTGACCGGCGCCAACTACGACGACTCCTGGGTCGACGTCAAGGGCAACGACGTCCTCGTCCAGGACAACACCGGCACCCGGACCAGCAACGACGGCTACCAGACCCACACCCAGCAGCCCGGCTGGGGCTGCGGCACGGTCTTCAGGGGCAACCGGTCGGCCCTGACCGGCGCCACCGGATCCACCCGGCTGGCGATCGACGTCACCAACAACAGCCCAGACTGCAGGACGACGGTCTACAGCAGCAACACGGTGACAGGCGGCAAGGGCCTGACGAACATCCCGGTGACTTCATGAGCGGGCATCCCGGTGACCTCTGAGGAGGCCCGGTGACGTCCTGAGCAGCAGTGAGGGGCCGCACCTCGAAAGGTGCGGCCCCTCAGCAGCTATCGGCTAAGCCTCAGCTGCGACGATCAGCTCTGGCCGCCGGCGAGCTTCTCGCGCAGCGCGGCCAGCGCCTCGTCCGAGGCCAGCGCGCCGGAGGTGTCCGCACCCTCGGAGGAGTACGAACCGCCACCCGAAGCGGCCGGAGCGGCAGCCTCGCCACCCTCGGCGGCAGCGGCAGCGTCGGCCTCGCGGGACTTGATGACCTGCTGCTGGTGCTGCTCGAAGCGGGTCTGCGCCTCGGCGTACTGGCGCTCCCACTCCTCGCGCTGCTTCTCGTAACCCTCGAGCCAGTCGTTGGTCTCGGGGTCGAAGCCCTCGGGGTAGATGTAGTTGCCCTGGTCGTCGTACGACGCGGCCATGCCGTACAGCGTCGGGTCGAACTCGACCGAGGCCGGGTCGGAACCGAAGGACTCGTTGGCCTGCTTCAGCGAGAGGCTGATGCGACGACGCTCGAGGTCGATGTCGATGACCTTCACGAAGATCTCGTCGTTGACCTGGACGACCTGCTCCGGGATCTCCACGTGGCGCTCGGCCAGCTCGGAGATGTGGACCAGACCCTCGATGCCCTCGTCCACGCGGACGAACGCACCGAACGGAACCAGCTTCGTGACCTTACCGGGCACGACCTGGCCGATCTGGTGGGTGCGGGCGAACTGCTGCCACGGGTCTTCCTGGGTCGCCTTCAGCGACAGGGAGACGCGCTCGCGGTCCATGTCGACGTCGAGGACCTCGACGGTGACTTCCTGGCCGACCTCGACAACCTCGGACGGGTGGTCGATGTGCTTCCAGGACAGCTCGGAGACGTGGACCAGACCGTCGACGCCACCCAGGTCCACGAAGGCACCGAAGTTGACGATCGACGAGACGACGCCGGAACGGACCTGACCCTTCTGGAGGGTCGTGAGGAACGTCTGGCGGACCTCGGACTGGGTCTGCTCCAGCCAGGCACGGCGGGACAGGACCACGTTGTTGCGGTTCTTGTCCAGCTCGATGATCTTGGCCTCGAGCTCCTTGCCCACGTAGGGCTGGAGGTCGCGAACACGGCGCATCTCGACCAGGGAGGCCGGGAGGAAGCCGCGGAGGCCGATGTCGAGGATGAGACCACCCTTGACGACCTCGATGACGGTACCGGTGACGATCCCGTCCTCTTCCTTGATCTTCTCGATGGTGCCCCAGGCACGCTCGTACTGGGCGCGCTTCTTCGAGAGGATCAGGCGGCCTTCCTTGTCCTCCTTCTGGAGAACAAGGGCTTCGATCTCGTCACCGACGGCGACGACCTCGTTGGGGTCGACGTCGTGCTTGATCGACAGCTCGCGGCTCGGGATAACGCCTTCGGTCTTGTAACCGATGTCGAGCAGGACCTCGTCCCGGTCGACCTTCACGATGACGCCGTCGACGATGTCGCCGTCGTTGAAGTACTTGATCGTCTCGTCGATCGCGGCGAGGAAAGCTTCCTCGTTACCGATGTCGTTGACCGCTACCTGCGGGGTGGTGGCGGTGGTCTCGGTGCTGCTCGTCATGTGGGAAAGGGCTCCGGTACGGACATTGAAGTCGTAGGTACTGCTTACGCCGGGAGCCCGTTTCGCTCTGTAGAAGCCGGACAGCCAAGGAAGCGCCACCTTGATGGACACCGGGTGCCCGGTGGCGCCTCGAAAACCGAGGGGACATACAACAGATGCGAGCGCAGCCTGCTACGTCTGAGGTGCGCAGGCTCGCAGCGCAACTTGTAGCATACGGGGGCAGCCGGACAGGGTCAATGCGCGAAGGCGCACACCCGGGGCGGATCGCCGCATACCCGGCAGAAGAAACACCCCAACGGGCCACACGGGCCCGGGGGATCCCTTCCGCGCAGACCCCGGCGGGTTGGACGGAAGAGTACGACGAGGGAGCCGATCATCCAAGAGCCGGAAGCGTACGACCCGGAGCGGCCGGAGGGATTCGAGCCCGAGGCCACCCGGCGTGACGCCGATGTCACGGAGAGCACCCGGGCGAACCGGGGCTGGTGGGACCGGAACGCGGACGAGTACCAGGTCGAGCACGGCACGTTCCTCGGGGACGACCGCTTCGTGTGGGGACCGGAGGGCCTGGACGAGGTGGAGGCCGAGCTGCTCGGCCCGCCGGAGGAGCTGAAGGGCAAGGACGTCCTGGAGATCGGCGCGGGCGCGGCGCAGTGCGCCCGCTGGCTGGCCGCCCAGGGCGCGCGTCCGGTGGCCCTGGACCTCTCGCACCGCCAGCTCCAGCACGCGCTGCGGATCGGCGGGTCGATTCCGCTGGTCTGCGCGGACGCCTGCGCGCTGCCCTTCGCGGACGGCTCCTTCGACCTGGCGTGCTCCGCGTACGGCGCGCTGCCCTTCGTGGCCGACCCGCGGCTGGTCCTGCGTGAGGTGCGCCGGGTGCTGCGGCCGGGCGGGCGGTTCGTGTTCTCGGTGACGCATCCGATCCGCTGGGCGTTCCCGGACGAGCCGGGTCCCGAGGGCCTGTCGGTGTCCTCCTCCTACTTCGACCGCACGCCCTACGTGGAGCAGGACGAGGAGGGCCGCGCGGTGTACGTGGAGCACCACAGGACGCTCGGCGACCGGGTGCGGGACATCGCGGCGTCGGACTTCCGGCTGGTGGACCTGGTGGAGCCCGAGTGGCCGGCCTGGAACACCGCGGAGTGGGGCGGCTGGTCGCCGCTGCGCGGCACGCTGATCCCGGGGACGGCGATCTTCGTCTGCGAGCGGGACTGAAGCGCTTCACGCACCCGCCCTCGCGCACGCGCGCGCCAGGAGCAGTCGTACGCACACCACTGCTCGTACGCGTACGCGCGTGAGGGCCGTTCCTGTCGTCGTACGACACTGGGAAGGTGATCCGTTACGACGCTCTGGACGCGCTGCCCGTGCGCTCCGCCCTGCCCGCCCTGGCCGACGCCCTGGAGGGTGACGGCACCGCCGTCCTGGTGGCGCCGCCCGGCACCGGCAAGACGACGCTGGTGCCGCTCGTGCTCGCGGGGCTGGCCGGGGGCGGTCCCGCGCGGCGGGTCGTGGTGGCCGAGCCGCGGCGGATCGCGGCGCGCGCGGCGGCCCGGCGCATGGCGTGGCTGCTGGGCGAGAAGCCCGGCCAGAGCGTCGGCTTCACGGTGCGCGGCGAGCGGGCCGTGGGGCGGCACACGCGCGTGGAGGTCGTGACGACCGGTGTCCTGCTCCAGCGGCTCCAGCGCGACCCGGAGCTGGCGGGGGTGGACGTCGTCGTCCTCGACGAGTGCCACGAGCGGCATCTGGACGCCGACACCGTGGCCGCCTTCCTGTGGGACGTCCGGCAGACGCTGCGGCCGGAGCTGCGGCTGGTGGCCGCGTCGGCGACCACGGACGCCGAGGGGTGGGCGCGGTTGCTGGGCGGGGCGCCGGTGGTCGAGGCGGCGGGGGCCGCCCATCCCGTGGAGGTGGTGTGGGCTCCTCCTGCGCGTCCGGTACGGCCGCCGCACGGGATGCGGGTGGATCCGGCGCTGCTTGCGCACGTGGCGTCGGTGGTGCGGCGGGCGCAGGCCGAGCGGGAGGGGGACGTGCTGTGCTTCCTGCCCGGGGTGGGTGAGATCGCGCGGGTGGCCGGGCAACTGGGGGGTCTGGGCGCCGTCGACGTGCTCCAGGTGCACGGGCGGGCCCCGGCCGAGGTGCAGGACGCGGTGCTGACGGCGGGACCGCGGCGGCGGGTGGTACTGGCGACGTCCGTCGCCGAGTCGTCGCTGACCGTGCCCGGAGTGCGGGTGGTGGTCGACTCCGGGCTGGCGCGGGAGCCGCGGGTGGACCACGCGCGCGGGCTGAGCGGGCTGACCACCGTGCGGGCGTCGCGGGCGGCGGGACGGCAGCGGGCGGGACGGGCCGGGCGTGAGGCGCCGGGGGCGGTGTACCGGTGCTGGACGGAGGCCGAGGACGGCCGCCTGCCGGCTTTTCCGGCGCCGGAGATCAAGGTGGCCGACCTGACCGCGTTCGCCCTCCAGGCGGCTTGCTGGGGCGATCCGGACGCCTCCGGGCTGGCGTTGCTGGACCCGCCGCCGGGTGGGGCGATGGCGGCGGCGCGGGAGGTGCTGTCGGCCGTGGGGGCGGTGGACTCCGCCGGGCGCGCCACGGAGGTCGGTGTGCGGCTGGCCCGGCTGGGGGTGCACCCTCGGCTGGGGCGGGCGCTGCTGGACACCTCCGGTGAGGGGGCGCCGGTCGTCGCTCTGCTGTCCGAGGAGGTGCCGCGGGACTACGGTGATGATCTCGCCGGTGCTTTGCGGCGTGCTCGGCACGGGGGTGACGCCTACGCGGGGCGGTGGGCCGCGGAGGTACGGCGGCTACGGGCCGTCTCCGCCGAGTTCTCCCACCCGCCCGCCGGCGGCCTCACCCCGCGGGTGGACGCCGAGGCAGGCACGGGCACCTTGGCCGAGGGGCGCGGCGGGGCCGGGGAGGACGGGGTCGTCGGGGCTGTCGCCGCCCTCGCCTTTCCCGAACGGGTCGCCAGGCTCGACGGCGGCTCGTACCTCATGGCGTCCGGGACGCGGGCCGAGCCTGCCGACGGGTCCGCCCTGCGGGGCGCTCCCTGGATCGTCGTGGCCGTCGCCGACCGGCCCTCCGGCAAGGGCCACGCGCGCGTGCTGCTCGGGGCCGCCGTCAGCGAGGACGTGGCGCGGGCCGCCGCCCGGCCTCTGCTCGCCGAGCGGGACGAGGTGCACTGGGCCGGCGGCGACGTCGTGGCCCGGCACGTGGTACGGCTGGGGGCGATCGAGCTGGCCGTACGCCCCCTGAAGAACGCCGACCCGGCGCTCGTGCGCGGCGCCCTGCTCGACGGGCTCCGGCAGGACGGGGTGGGGCTGCTGCGCTGGTCGGCGGAGGCCGAGTTGCTGCGGCAGCGGCTCGCGTTCCTGCGTGCGCGCCTCGGGGAGCCGTGGCCGGACGTGTCGGACGACGCGCTCCACGCGCGCGCGGACGAGTGGCTGGAGCCGGAGCTGAGCAGGGCCCGGCGGCGGGCCGATCTCGCCCGGATCGACGCCGGGCAGGCGCTCGCGCGGCTGCTGCCGTGGGCGAGCGGGGAGGCCGGCCGGCTGGACGAGCTGGCGCCGGAACGGATCACCGTACCGAGCGGGTCCAGAATCCGGATCGACTATCGGGATCCCGGGCGGCCGGTCCTCGCGGTCAAGCTGCAGGAGATGTTCGGGCTGCGGGAGACGCCGTCCGTGGCGGGCGTGCCGCTGCTCGTGCATCTGCTCTCCCCCGCCGGCCGGCCCGCCGCCGTCACGGCCGATCTCGTCTCCTTCTGGCAGGACGGCTACCGGGCCGTCCGGGCGGAGCTGCGCGGCCGGTATCCCCGGCATCCGTGGCCCGAGGACCCGGCGTCCGCCGAGCCCACGCGGCACACCAACGCCCGGCTCAGGCGCTGACCGGCTCGGACTCCTGCGTGCGCGGGGGCGCGGGGTCCCGCGGGTGGCGGGCGCGGCCCTCCAGGCAGAGGGAGAGGGCGAGGAGCAGCAGGCCGAGGCCGAGGAAGCCCCGGGGGGCGTAGGAGGTGAGGGCCAGGACGAGGGTGCGGTTCTGCTTGACGAGGGCGACCGTGTGGTCGATGTAGTCCTCGCGCATCTTCACGTGCCCGGCGAAGGCGGTGACCTTGGCCCGGCCGCCCAGCAGGGTGCCGCCGCGCAGCTCCTCCTTGTGGAGTTCCTCGCCGTAGACGGGTGCGCCGGTGACCGGTTCGACCCAGAACTTACGGACCGTGCTGTACCAGCGGGTGGTGCCCGTCCTGGCGACCGTCTCCGGGGTGATGCCCTGGACGGGCATGGTCTTCGGCATCGGGACCCTGGTCCAGGGGATGGTCTGTTCGAAGTAGAAGACCGGCACGCCGCGGAAGGTCCGGGTGCCCTCGTAGTGGATGGGGCTGGTGGTGCGGGTCTGCGCGTCGAAGTACTCGTAGTCCCGTTTCTGCGTCAGGAAGGGCCACTTGAACTCGATGCCCTCGCGCTTGACCGGGTCGCCGTCGACCATCTCGCCGGTGGCGTGCACGGGGTCCTGGCTGTGGGCGTCGAAGATGTACCGTTCGGGCACCTTGGAGACCATCTTGCCGTCGGGGCCCTGGACGTAGGAGAGGCTGTCCCAGACGACGACCGGGCGCCCGGCCGTCCGCTCGATCCTCTTCGCGGCCGCCACGTCGCCCTTGAGGGTCTGCACGATGGTGACCTTGGAGACCTTCCTCGCGCGCATGGTGCCGTAGTCGAGGAGGGTGGCGCCCCTGGCCTCCAGGACCATGTCCTGGTACTGGCCGGCCGGGATGCGGGCCAGGCGCGGGAAGGCGTACCAGCGCAGCAGCGGGGACAGCGCCGCGCAGAACACGGCGCAGGCGAGCAGGACCAGGCTTGCGTTGCGGCGCATTTCCGGCCTCCCTCCCGGACGGGCGCTGCTACGGGTGCGAGGGCACCGTCGTCAGCAGCGGCTTGGGGGACGTCCGGCCGGACGGCGAGCCCACCGCGCTGATCGTGAGGACCAGGGCGAGGGCGAGGGCGAGACCGGTCGCGGCGGCGATCAGGGCGCGCATGCGGGCCTCCCGGCGGTCGGTCCATGACCTCACGGCCTCTGATGGTTCGTCAGATCCGGCACCGTAGCAACGCGCGGGCGAGATGAGAACAGCGGTGCACGCACGCACAGCGGTGCACGCACGAAACCAGGGCGCCCTCCCCGCCGGAGCGGGAAGGGCGCCCTGTCACAGTGCCTCACCCCTGAAGGCGCGGCCTCGGACGCATGGCCTCAGGAGGAGGGAGAGGAGGAGGCGGACGGCGAGGAGGAGGCGGACGGGTCCGGGGACGGGCTCTGCGACGGGTCGACGGTGACCGCGACCTTCAACTCGACGGTGAGGGTCGCGCCGCCCGTGGTGGTGACGCGGAGCAGGTAGGTGCCCGAGATGTCGTCGGCGTACAGCTTCGGCAGCGTGAGCAGGCCCTTGGCGTCGGTCCTGAGCCCGGTGAGCGTGCGCACGGCGTTGCCGTCGGCGTCCTTGAAGTAGGGGCCCTTGTCGTTCTCCGTGGAGTCGGCCGCGGACTTGACCAGGGTGGCGGTGGCCGCGACCTTGTCGGCGACGGCGCCCTTGTACGTCGCCTTCACCTGGACCTGGTCGGCGAACTCGCCGCCCGGGGTGCAGGTCAGCGGGGTGTCGGCGGTGCGGACCAGGGTGTCGGCGGCGCGCGCGGCGACCGTCGCCGTGTAGTCGACGCCCTTGACCGAGCGGCCCACGACGGCGGCGGTGACCTTGAAGTCGCCGGTCTTCTCGCCGGCCTGGAGCGCGGGGGCGAGCGCGACCCCCTTGGCGTCGGTGGTGACCGTGGCCACGGTCTCGCCGCCGGTGAAGGTGGCGTCCGTGCCGCCGGTGATGGTGAACCGGACCCTGATCCTGGCGATGGACTTGCCGGCCTTGGTCTCGGCGCGGGTGCCGATCCGCTCGGCGAAGGCGTCGCCGGCCATCGCCGTGAGCTTCTTCGTGCCCGCGTCCTCCAGGTGGTCCACGAGGTCGGTCGGGGTCGGCGGGACGGGCGGCCGCGGCGGCTTGGGGTCGGGGGTCTCCGTGCCGCCGTTGCCGTTCCCGCCCTTGCCGTTCCCTCCCTTGCCGTTCCCGCCCTTGCCGTCGCCGTCCGAGGGCTTGCCGGGCTCGGGAGCCGGCTTGGTCCTCGGCGGCTTCGAGGGGCTCGGGGACGTGGTGGGGCCGGGGTTGTCGTCGCTGCGGTGCCCGGGCACGCCGCCGGAGCCGTCGGGGACGGAGTGGGTGCCCTTGCGGTAGTACTCCATCCAGTTCAGGACCAGGTTGAGATAGTCCTGCGAATTGTTGTAGCTGAGGATCGCGCTGTGCAGGTCGGCCTCGCGGGACAGGTCCCAGTCGTTGCGGCACAGGTAGTGGCCCGCGGCGAGCGCGGCGTCGTAGACGTTGTTGGGATCCTTCTTGCCGTCCCCGTTGCCGTCGCGGCCGGCCCAGGCCCATGTGGACGGGATGAACTGCATGGGTCCGACGGCCTGGTCGTAGGTGCTGTTGCCGTCGTACGCGCCGTTGTCGGTGTCCGGGATGAGCGCGAAGCCGTTGCCGTCGAGCTGCGGGCCGAGGATCGGGTGCAGCGTGGTGCCGTCGGCGTCCACCTGGCCGCCGCGGGCCTGCCCCGACTCCACGTTGCCGATGGCGGCGAGCAGTTGCCAGGGCAGGTTGCAGCCGGGCTTGGAGGAGCTCAGTTCGGCGGCGGCCTTCTGGTACGCGTCCAGGACCGTCGCGGGGATGCCGCCCTCGGCCCTGCCCACGGGGCTGGAGGGGCCGAGGAGCGACGACGACGGGCTGGGCTCGGGGCTGTTCAGCGGCGGCAGGTCCGTGTAGTACGGCGAGTTGCCGGTGGCGTTGCCGCCGCCGTCACCGCCGCCGTCCGGTACGGAGGTGGCGGTGCCGGCCGACATCTGTCTGCCGTGCTCCTCGCCGGTCGCTCCCGGAGCCTGGGACGCGGAGAGAGCCGCGACCGCCACCGCGGCCACGGCGGTGGTCGCCGCCCCCTTGCGCAGCCGACTGCCGAAATGCGCCGCCATTGAGTGAACCCCTCCCGTGGACGCCCGCGCGTCCGTCTCCGCCGCTTTCTTCCTCGCTCTGGGTCTGACGGTTGACCCGGCGTTCTGGTTGCCCCTGTTCCGTCTTTCGGTCCGTGGGACGTCAGTACGGCCGCGCGCCCGGCACGGCAACGCAGGTGACCCTACGACAACTTGCTGTGAGCGGGCACCCATTGACGCCCGGATTTCACCGTTTGGCCAACTGTCATCGGCAGGACGCCCCCGGGCGGCACCACTCATACTGAGCGGACCTGATCACCGGTACCGAAGCCCGGGCCGGCGAACGCTCCGGAGGCCCTGTTGCCGTTCACTCTCAGCCATGCGGCGGCCGTGCTGCCCGCGATCCGCCGGGACGGGAGCGGCCGGGGCGGGCTGGTGCCCACGGTGCTCGTCGCGGGTTCCTTCGCGCCCGACCTGCCCTACTATGCGGCTGGTGTCCTGCCGGGCGGGATGGAATTCGGCACGGTCACGCACGCGTTCGCCGGGGTCGCCACGGTCGACGTGCTCATCGCCTGGGCCCTCGCGGGGCTGTGGCTGCTGGTCCGCGGGCCGCTGGTCGCGATGCTGCCACGGGCCCGGCAAGGGCGGCCGGCCGCACTGGTGCGCTGCGGCGCGCCCCCCGCGCGCGTGGGGGCCGCGTCGGCGGGGTGGTGGTACGGCTCCGCGGTGGCCGGCGCGCTCACCCATGTGGTGTGGGACGCGTTCACGCACCACGACCGGTGGGGTACGCGGCTGGTTCCGGCCCTCGGGCGGGCCCGGCCGGCGGGCGTGCCGCTGTACACCTGGTTACAGTACGGGTCGTCCGCGGTGGCTGCCGTGCTGATCGCGGTGTTCGTGGCGCGAGCGCTGCGGCGGGCGCCGGACGGGGCACCGGAAGGGGTGCCCCTGCTGTCCGTGCGGGACCGTTGGTGGGCGCTCGCCGTGATCGGCGGCTGTGCTCTGGCCGGGGCGGTGCAGCGGACGGTGCAGTGGCGGCAGGAGCGGGGGGCGGCCGGGCGGCCGTGGGAGCTGGTGCCCACCCTGTGCTTCGGGGTGGGCACCGGGACGGTCCTGGGGCTGCTGCTGTACGCCGTGGGGGTCAGGGCCTGGCGTCCGGCCGCCGGCCCTGAGGATCCCGGGGATCACGCTGAGGTGGCCGGTGCGGGCCGGGGGCGGCCGGTCGCTCGGTGAGGGAGGCGACGAAGACCGTGAGGGTGGGCCGGGGGCGTGATCTCGGGACCAGGGTGAGCGTCAGGGCGAGATAGCCGCGGGCCAGGTCGGCCCACTGGCGCCAGTCCGGCACACGGTCCGGGTGCCCGGCGAGCCTGCGCCGGAGGCTCTTGGTGACGTTGCGGACGGTCATGGCCGGCTCGGACGGGACGCGGGCGGTGCTTGCGTCGGCCGCGAGGGCCGGGACCGGCGCGGCGGGCAGCGCCGGCGCCGAGGCGGTGACCGCCCAGACCCCGATGACTGCCTCGGGCGTCCGGCGGTGAAGCATGCGTATACCCATGCCCGCAGTGTTGCGGCTGCGGGGGGTGCGGGGCGTTCTGGCGGGGGCCACGAGAGTGACGGGTCCCCCCGGGGGTCGGGCCTGTTTGGTACGGGTGGGGTAAGGGCCGTCCGCGTGGGTCCGGCACCGCCGGAAGCGGCGTGCGGCTGGGCCGCCGCTCCGGCACCGGCGGCCTCCCCACCACCGCCATGCGCCGTGACCTGGGAGGGAGCCGTCACGGGGGCAATGGCCTCGACACGGCCGGGATGACGCGCTGGAAAGGCTGATTCCCGCCGCGGCGGAGACGAGGGGCTCGGCCGGAGCGTGCGGGCTCGGCCGGAACGTGCGGGCTCGACCGGAACGTGCCGGCTCGACCGGAACGTGCTGGTCGGACGACGGGGGCGTCGGGCTCCGGGGCGACGGAGGGGGCGCCGTACCCCACCCGACCCCCCGACGGCGCGCCCCCGCCGGCCGACAGGCGCGGCGGACCGGAGACCGCGGAGGGGGCGTCGCGCCCGGTGCGGTGGCCGTGTCCCGACTCCGCCCGGTCGTGGCGCCCCCTCCGTGCACGTACCGTCGGACTAGTGCGCGGCCGACTCCCAGTCCGGGCCCACGCCCACCGAGACGTCCAGCGGGGCCCTCAGCTGCACGGCGGCAGCCATTTCGCGGCGGACGAGTTCCTCCGCCGCCGCCCGCTCGCCGGGGGCGATCTCCAGGACGATTTCGTCGTGGACCTGCAGGAGCATGCGGGACTTGAGGTCCGCCTCCCGCAGCGCGCTGCCCACCTTGAGCATGGCGATCTTGACGATGTCCGCCGCCGTGCCCTGGATGGGCGCGTTCAGGGCCATGCGCTCGGCCGCCTCGCGGCGCTGGCGGTTGTCGCTGTTGAGGTCGGGGAGGTACCGGCGGCGCCCGAAGAGCGTCGCCGTGTAGCCCGTCGCCCGCGCCTCGTCGACCGCCCGGCGCAGATAGTCCCGGACCCCGCCGAAGCGCTCGAAGTACGCGTCCATCAGGGCGCGGGCCTCGGCCGCGTCGATGTTCAGCTGCTGGGACAGGCCGAACGCGGACAGGCCGTAGGCGAGGCCGTACGACATCGCCTTGATCTTGCGGCGCATCTCCGCGTCCACGGCGCCGGGCTCGACGCCGAACACCTGGGAGGCGGCCGTGGTGTGCAGGTCCTCGCCGGAGGTGAACGCCTGGATGAGGCCCTCGTCCTCGGACAGGTGGGCCATCACCCGCAGTTCGATCTGGCTGTAGTCCGCGGTCATCAGGGACTCGAAGCCCTCACCGACCACGAAGCCCCGGCGGATCGCCCGGCCCTCGTCCGTGCGGACCGGGATGTTCTGGAGGTTCGGGTCCGTGGAGGACAGCCGGCCGGTCGCGGCCACCGTCTGGTTGAACGTGGTGTGGATACGGCCGTCGCCCGCGATGGCCTTGATCAGGCCCTCGACGGTGACCCGCAGCTTGGCCTGCTCGCGGTGCCGGAGCATGATCACCGGCAGTTCGTTGTCGGTCTGGGTGGCGAGCCAGGCCAGGGCGTCGGCGTCCGTGGTGTAGCCGGTCTTGGTCTTCTTGGTCTTCGGCAGGGCCAGCTCCTCGAAGAGGACCTGCTGGAGCTGCTTGGGCGAACCCAGGTTGAACTCGTGGCCGGCCGCCGCGTGCGCCTCCTTCACGGCCTGCTGGACCGCGCCCGCGAACATCTGCTCCATCGCCTCGAGGTGCGCCCGGTCGGCGGCGATGCCGTGCCGCTCCATGCGGGCGAGCAGGGCGGAGGTGGGCAGCTCCATGTCGCGCAGGAGGTCGGCGGCGCCGACCTCCGCCAGGCGGGTCCCGAACGCCTCGCCGAGGTCCAGGACCGCGCGGGCCTGGATCATCAGGGCCTCGGCCTCGGCGCCGTCGTCCGCGCCGAAGGCCAGCTGGCCGTCGGCCGCCGCCGCCGGGACCAGCTCGCGGTGCAGGTACTCCAGGGAGAGCGCGTCGAGGTCGAAGGAGCGGCGGCCGGGCTTGACCAGGTAGGCGGCGAGCGCGGTGTCCATGGTCACGCCCTCGACGGACCAGCCGTGCTCGGCGAAGACGCGCATGGCGCCCTTGGCGTTGTGGAGCACCTTGGGCCGGTCCGCGTCGGCCAGCCAGCCCGCGAACGCGTTCTCGTCGGCCTGGTCCAGCTCGGCCGGGTCGAACCAGGCCGCCTCTCCCCCGGCCGCGGCGAGGGCGACCTCGGCGACCGAGCCGGCGCCCAGTGCCCAGGTGTCCACGGTGGCGACGCCCAGGGTGCCGGTGCCGTGCTCGGCGAGCCAGGGGGCCAGCTCGCCGGTCCGCAGGATCCTGCCGTCGATCTCGACGCCGTCGGCGGCGACCGGGGCGGCCTCGGCCTCCTCCGTGCCCGGGTCGACGGCGAAGAGCCGCTCGCGCAGCGAGGGGTTGCGGATCTCCAGGGTGTCGAGGACCATCGCGACGGCCTTGCGGTCGTACGGGGCCCGCTCCAGGTCGGCGACCGCCTTCGGCAGCTCGACCTCGCGCTCCAGCTCGGTCAGCAGGCGGTTGAGCTTGACCGCCTCCAGGTGGTCGCGGAGGTTCTGGCCGGCCTTGCCCTTGACCTCGTCGACGCGCTCGACCAGCTCGGCGAAGGACCCGAACTGGTTGATCCACTTCGCGGCGGTCTTCTCACCGACGCCGGGGATGCCGGGGAGGTTGTCGGACGGGTCGCCGCGCAGGGCCGCGAAGTCGGGATACTGGGCGGGCGTCAATCCGTACTTCTCGAAAACCTTCTCCGGGGTGAACCGGGTCAGCTCCGAGACGCCCTTGGTCGGGTAGAGCACGGTGATGTGCTCGCTGACCAGCTGGAAGGAGTCGCGGTCACCGGTGACGATCAGCACCTCGAAGCCCGCGGCCTCGGCCTGGGTGGCGAGCGTGGCGATCACGTCGTCCGCCTCGAAGCCCTCGACGGCGAAGCGCGGGGCGTGCATCGCGTCGAGCAGCTCGCCGATCAGCTCGACCTGGCCCTTGAACTCGTCCGGGGTCTTGGAGCGGTTCGCCTTGTACTCGGTGAACCGCTCGGAGCGCCAGGTCTTGCGGGAGACGTCGAAGGCGACCGCGAAGTGCGTGGGCGCCTCGTCACGCAGGGTGTTGGCCAGCATCGACGCGAAACCGTAGATCGCGTTCGTCGGCTGGCCGGTCGCGGTCGTGAAGTTCTCCGCGGGCAGCGCGAAGAACGCGCGGTAGGCCAGCGAGTGCCCGTCCATGAGCATCAGCCGGGGACGGGTGCCGCCGGGGGTCTTGTCGGTCTGCTTCGATGCTGTCTCTGCCACGCCCCCGATCCTGCCACGCCGCACTGACAGTCCGGTCCGGACGGTTCTCCGCCCGGTACGGCGAGACGCGGTCCCGTCACTCACCGCGACAGGTCCGCGGCGCAAGCGATGCCGGCGGCCCGTGCCGGCCCGCCCGCCCGCCACGGCCGTCGGTGCCCCGTGGGAGGATCGCCGGCGTATGTGTCACGCGCAGTCGAAGGGGAGCGTGCGATGGCGACGAAGCCGCCCAAGGGTGATCCGGTTCAGGACGCGCCGCAGGTCACGGAACCCAAGCACGTGGCGGCGGGGCTGCCGGCCATCGGGCACACCCTGCGCGTCGCCCAGCAGCAGATGGGTGTGCGGCGCACCGCGCTGACGCTGCTGCGCGTGAACCAGAAGGACGGCTTCGACTGCCCGGGATGCGCCTGGCCGGAACCGGACCACCGGCACGCGGCGGAGTTCTGCGAGAACGGCGCCAAGGCGGTCGCCGAGGAGGCCACGCTGCGGCGGGTCACGCCCGAGTTCTTCGCCGCCCACTCCGTCGCGGACCTCTTCGGCCGCAGCGGCTACTGGCTGGGCCAGCAGGGCCGGCTCACGCACCCCATGTACCTCCCCGAGGGAGGCACGCACTACGAGCCGGTCTCCTGGGAGCGGGCCTTCGGCATCGTCGCCGAGGAGATCGCCGCCCTCGGCTCCCCGGACGAGGCCGTCTTCTACACCTCGGGCCGCACCAGCAACGAGGCCGCGTTCCTGTACCAGCTCTTCGCGCGCGAGCTGGGCACGAACAACCTGCCGGACTGCTCGAACATGTGCCACGAGTCGTCCGGGTCGGCGCTCACCGAGACGATCGGCATCGGCAAGGGCAGCGTCCTGCTGGAGGACCTGTACCAGGCCGACCTGATCATCGTCGCGGGCCAGAACCCGGGCACGAACCATCCGCGCATGCTCTCGGCGCTGGAGAAGGCCAAGGCCAACGGCGCGAAGGTCATCAGCGTCAACCCGCTGCCCGAGGCGGGTCTGGAGCGCTTCAAGAACCCGCAGACCCCGCAGGGCCTCGTCAGGGGCGCCGCCCTCACCGATCTGTTCCTGCAGATCCGCATCGGCGGCGACCAGGCCCTCTTCCGGCTCCTGAACAAGCTGATCCTGGAGACCGAGGGCGCGGTCGACGAGGAGTTCGTGCGCGAGCACACCCATGGCTTCGAGGAGTTCACCGAGGCCGCCCGGGCCGCCGACTGGGAGCAGACGCTCGCGGCGACCGGCCTCACGCGCGCGGAGATCGAGAAGGCCCTCGGCATGGTCCTCGCCTCGAAGCGGACCATCGTCTGCTGGGCCATGGGCCTCACCCAGCACAAGCACGCCGTCCCGACCATCCGCGAGGTGGTCAACTTCCTGCTGCTGCGCGGCAACATCGGCCGTCCGGGCGCGGGTGTGTGCCCGGTGCGCGGGCACAGCAACGTCCAGGGCGACCGCACCATGGGCATCTTCGAGCGGCCCGCCCCGGCCTTCCTGGACGCCCTGGAGAAGGAGTTCGGGTTCGCGCCGCCGCGCGAGCACGGCCTCGACGTCGTACGGGCCATCCGCGCGCTGCGCGACGGCGAGGCGAAGGTCTTCTTCGCGATGGGCGGCAACTTCGTCTCCGCCTCGCCCGACACCGAGGTCACCGAGGCGGCGATGCGCCGCGCGCGGCTGACCGTGCACGTGTCGACCAAGCTGAACCGTTCGCACGTGGTCACGGGCGCGCGGGCGCTGATCCTGCCGACGCTGGGCCGCACCGAACGCGATGTGCGGGACGGCGGGGAGCAGTTCGTGACGGTGGAGGACTCCATGGGCATGGTGCACGCCTCGCGCGGGCGCCTGCGGCCGGCGAGCCCGCAGCTGAGGTCCGAGCCGGCCATCGTCTGCGGTCTCGCGCGCCGGGTGCTCGGCGAACGCAGCGTCGTGCCGTGGGAGGAGTTCGAGAAGGACTACGCGACCGTCCGGGACCGTATCGCGCGCGTGATCCCGGGTTTCGAGGACTTCAACGCGCGCGTGGCCCGTCCCGGCGGCTTCGCGCTGCCGCACGCCCCGCGCGACGAGCGCCGCTTCCCGACCGCCACGGGCAAGGCGAACTTCACGGCGGCGCCGGTGGAATACCCGAGGCTGCCCGAGGGGCGGCTGCTGTTGCAGACCCTGCGCTCGCACGACCAGTACAACACCACCATCTACGGGCTGGACGACCGTTACCGGGGCATCACGGGCGGGCGCCGGGTGGTGCTGGTGCACCCCGAGGACGCGCGGGCGCTCGGCGTCGCCGAGGGGGCGTACGTCGACCTGGTGAGCGAGTGGCAGGACGGGGTGGAGCGGCGGGCGCCCGGGTTCCGGGTCGTGCTGTATCCGACGGCCCGGGGCTGTGCGGCGGCGTACTACCCCGAGACGAACGTGCTGGTGCCGCTCGACGCCACCGCCGACACCAGCAACACCCCGGCGAGCAAGTCCGTCGTCGTACGCCTCGAAGGTCACTCCGAGGGCGGTCTGGAACAATCGGCGACCGACTGAGCGTTTGCTCAGTGAGCGGACAGGTGGACGACGAACGGAGCCGGGCCCATGGGTGAGCAGCAGCAAGTGAAGTTCCCGCAGGAGATCATCGAGGAGTACGCGGCGCTCGGTGTGGACCTGCCCGCCCTGTTCTCGGCCGGCCACCTGGGTGCGCGCATGGGGGTGCAGATCCTGGAGGCCGCACCGGACAGGGTCGTCGGCACCATGCCGGTGGAGGGCAACACCCAGCCGTACGGCCTGCTGCACGGCGGTGCCTCGGCGGTGCTGGCGGAGACCCTGGGCTCGGTCGGCTCCATGCTGCACGGCGGCATCTCGAAGGTCGCCGTCGGTGTCGACCTCAACTGCACGCACCACCGCGGGGTGCGCTCGGGCCTGGTGACGGGCGTGGCCACGCCTGTGCACCGGGGCCGGTCCACGGCGACGTACGAGATCGTGATCAGCGACGAGGAGGGCCGCCGGGTCTGCTCCGCCCGGCTGACCTGCCTGCTGCGGGACGTGCGCCCGGGTGACGGACCGGCCGAGTCCGCCGGAAGCTGATCCCCCGCTTCGCGGGAAGCGAGCCCGGCTTCGGCCGAGGCGTTGCCCCTCGCCGCCCCTCCCCCTAGCTTCGGCACATGGGACGGCGAGGAGGCCCCCCGCCGGGGGTGGGACTGCTGGTACTCGGACTGGTGCTGCCGGCGACGCTGTACACGGCGGGCTGCACCGCCCCCGCGGGCTCCACCGGCCCCTCCCCCGGCCCCGCGGGCTCCACCGGCCCCTCCCCCGGCCCCGCGGGCTCCACCGGCCCCTCC
>NZ_JBEZBT010000002.1:0-109185 GCF_040647235.1 Streptomyces sp. NPDC042638 | reverse complement strand
CCCGCCCCCGCGGGCTCCACCGACCCCGCGGGCGCCACCGCCCCGGCCCCGGCCTCCGACGCCGGCCTGTGTGCCCGACTGGTCGTCCACTGGGCGCGCGAGGCACTGGACGGCGCCACCTACGGCGACTACCAGTCGATGGGTCTGTCCCACGGGCAGTACGAGATCCTGATGGACGTCGTGGACGCCGGACGGGCCGTCAGACGGCGCCAAGGGCGCCCCGCAGCCGATGAGTTGATGAGGCATCGGGCGCGCACGGCCTGTGCCGCGCGCTATCGCCACGGCGCCCCGACCGGAAGCCCGTGGTCATGAGCGGGATCGGTCCGCCGGAGCCCGGTGAGGGCACGCGCGCGTGGGACGGCCGGCCCCCGCGGGACCCGCGGCCGGCGGGGCGGGCGCGTACGGCTCTGACGGCGTGGTGCGCCCGCCACCGGCGGATCACCTTCACCCTGCTCGCCGCGGCCGTGCTGCTGGCAGGCGGCGGGTACCTCCGCGCCACCCGTCCGCAAGAGCCGCCGCGCCCCCAACGCCCGCGCGCGCAGGTGCCGTACCCCGTCGAGGCGGCGTACGTCACCTATCTCGACGGCCGGCCCGCCCCCGCACACGCGCCGCCGCGCAGCTTCAGCTTCGCCGTCCTACTGAGCGTGACATCGGGACCGCCCGTCACCGTGACGCGGGTGACCCAGCCGTACGCGGGACTGAACCTGACGACGGAACCCCAAGTTCCGTTCCAGACAAGGGCCGGTTCCGCCCGCAAGATCACGATAACGATGCACGTCACGAAATGCGGGAAAGCCCCCAGGAACGCCAGCCTCCCTTTCCTCGACGTAACTCTGCGTAATGCGCGCGCAATACAGGAGCAAAGCTTCATCCTGGGCCGCCGCTACGCACAGCACCTCTCCCAGGCCCTGGAAGTCGCCTGCAGCAACAGACATAGGTAATCAGCAAAACAGCCGAGACGCCTGGTTTGATCATGGCGAGTCCTGCGGGTTCTCAGAATGCGGACGTCGCGAATCCACCTGAATTCCGCCTTCCCGCCCACGGTGTACCGCTGTGCAATACGCCGTGTCATAACAAGAGCGTCACAGCCTCGGCCAGACACTCCTCCACGTTCCCCACACACGCTTAGAGTCACGGCCAGTCACCGCGCCTTCGTATAGTCAAATTTCAGCGCGGCGCGCGACTCGGCCGCTTCCACGGGGAGGCGGTTGTGCCTGGGGAAAGGACTGATCGTGCGTCAACGTTCGCTTATCGCCATCACCGCCGCGCTGGCGGCGGGAGCGCTCACCCTCACCGCCTGCGGCTCGCGCGACAGCGGCGACAAGAAGGGCTCGGACTCCGGCAACGGCGGCACCACCGTCGTCATCGGCGTCGACGCCCCCCTGACCGGCGACCTGTCCGCCATGGGCCTCGGCATCAAGAACTCGGCGGACCTCGCCACCAAGAACGCCAACAAGCAGAACCTCGTCAAGGGCGTCACCTTCAAGATCGAAGCCCTCGACGACCAGGCCCAGCCGTCCGCCGGGCAGCAGAACGCCTCCAAGTTCGTCGGCGAGCAGGAGGTCCTCGGTGTCGTCGGCCCGCTGAACTCCTCCGTGGCCGAGTCGATGCAGAAGGTCTTCGACGACGCCAAACTGGTCGAGGTCTCCCCCGCCAACACCGGCCCCGCCCTCACCCAGGGCGCGGACTGGCAGAACAAGAAGGTCCGCGGGTACAAGTCGTACTTCCGCACCGCGACCACCGACGCCATCCAGGGCCCGTTCGCCGCCCAGTACGTCTACAACGAGGCCAAGAAGAAGAAGGTCTTCGTCATCGACGACAAGAAGACCTACGGCTCCGGCCTCGCCGCCACCTTCACCGAGGAGTACAAGAAGCTCGGCGGCAAGGTGGTCGGCACCGAGCACATCAACCCCGACGCCAAGGACTTCTCCGCGGTCGCCACCAAGGTGAAGAACTCCGGTGCCGAGGTCGTCTACTACGGCGGCGAGTACCCGCAGGCCGGCCCGCTCAGCAAGCAGATCAAGGCCGCCGGCGCCAAGATCCCGCTCGTCGGCGGCGACGGCATCAAGGACGACACCTTCATGAAGCTGGCCGGCTCCGAGGCCACCGGCGACCTCGCCACCTCCGTCGGCGCCCCGGTCGAGGACCTGCCCTCCGCCAAGCAGTTCGTCGCCGACTACAAGGCCGCCGGCTACAAGGAGGGTTACTCCGCCTACGGCGGCTACGCCTACGACTCCGCCTGGGCGGTCATCGAGGCCGTGAAGAAGGTCGTCGACGCGAACGGCGGCAAGCTCCCCTCCGACGCCCGCGCCAAGGTCACCGAGGCCATGCAGGGCGTGGCCTTCGACGGCGTGACCGGCAAGGTCTCCTTCGACGAGTTCGGCGACGCCACCAACAAGCAGCTCACCGTCTACGCCGTGAAGAACGGTGCCTGGGTTCCCGTCAAGTCCGGTACCTACACCGGCTGATCCACGCCTGAACCACTCAAGAGCCGCGCGGGGCGCTGTTCCACTGGCGCCCCGCGCGCACTCGCATCCGGCCACATCCCTCGCACTTTCCGAACGCTCGGAGGACATGCGGTGAACGAACTGCCGCAGCAGCTGGTCAACGGCCTGCTACTAGGATCCATGTACGGGCTGGTCGCCATCGGCTACACAATGGTCTACGGCATCGTCCAGCTCATCAACTTCGCCCATGGCGAGATATTCATGACGGGAGCGTTCGGCGCTCTCACCGTCTGGCTCTGGCTCCCCGGCGGCACCAGCATGTGGCTCGCACTGCCACTGATGATCATCGGTGCCGTCATCGTCGCGGTCGCCATCGCCGTCGGGGCGGAACGGTTCGCCTACCGGCCCCTCCGCACCGCCCCACGCCTCGCGCCCCTGATCACCGCCATCGGCCTCTCCCTCGCTCTCCAGCAGGCGGTGTGGGCCTGGTACCCCGAGGCGAAGTCCGCGCGCACCTTCCCGCAGATCGAGGGCGGCCCGTTCGAGATCGGCAGCGTCACGATCCAGACCGGCGACATCTTCCTCGTCGCCGCCGCCCCGATCAGCATGGCGATCCTCGCCTACTTCGTGATGAAGACCCGCACCGGCCGCGGCATGCAGGCCACCGCCCAGGACCCGGACACCGCCAAGCTGATGGGCGTCAACACCGACCGCATCATCGTGATCGCGTTCGCCCTCGGCGCCGCCTTCGCCGCCGTCGGAGCCGTCGCCTACGGCCTGAAGTACGGCGAGATCAACTTCCGCATGGGCTTCATCCTCGGTCTCAAGGCCTTCACCGCGGCCGTCCTCGGCGGCATCGGCAACATCTACGGCGCCATGATCGGCGGCGTGGTCCTCGGCGTGGCCGAAACCCTGGCCACCGCCTACATCGCCGACATCCCCGGCATGGACAAGTTCGGCAGCCAGTCCTGGGCCGACGTCTGGGCCTTCGTACTCCTCATCCTCGTACTGCTGTTCAGGCCACAGGGCCTGCTCGGCGAGCGCGTCGCGGACAGGGCGTGAGACCGATGACCACACAGACCACCGCACCCGACACCCCCGGCGCCCGCAACGCCGACACCCCCACCGGCCTGCTCCCGCTGCCCGAGAAAGCCGCCCGCGCCCTCGCCCTCGGCGGCAGCGCCCTGACGATCGTCTCCACCTTCCTCGCCTGGACGTGGACCGCGGACTTCCCCGGAGACCTCACCGTCTACGGCTACCCGGGCGGCCTCCAGGTCCTCGTCCTCATCGGCGCACTCATCGCCACCCTGTTCGCACTCGCCTCCTACGGCATCCGCGGCCTGGGCCGGCTGGCGCCCGCCGGCCCCGACGCGGCCCTGAAGTTCGCCACCCTGGCGACCTTCGCCACCAGCTGGTACACGATCATCGCCATCAGCACCGAACTCGGCGGAGTCGTCAACCTCGAACCCGGTGGTTACCTCGTCGCCGTCAGCAGCCTCACCGCCCTGACCGGCGCGCTCGCCCTGCCCTTCCAGCGCCCCCAGCCCGACCCGGCCGACCCCGACGACACCGGCTGGGAGAAGTTCAGGCACACGGCCGCGTACAAGTGGGAGACCACCAAGGCCGTCTTCGCCGCCGGTCCGCCCCGGCCCGTGCCCGCCCTGCCCTCGTACGCGGAAATCCTGATCATCGTCGCCGTCCTCGCACTCGGCCTGGTCGTCTTCACCTACGGCATCGGCACCGAGTACGACGAACTGTTCGTCGGCTTCCTGATCACCGCGGGCTTCGGCTTCGCCGCCCTCAACAAGGCCGGCCTCATCGCACACGCCTCGCAGATCACCTCACGGCACCAGAACATCACCATCTGCGGAGCCTTCGCCGCCGCGGCACTGTTCCCCTTCACCCAGACCAACGACCAGTACGCGACCCTCGGCGTCTACATCCTCATCTTCGCCACCGTCGCCCTCGGCCTGAACATCGTCGTCGGCCTCGCCGGCCTCCTCGACCTCGGATACGTCGCCTTCCTCGGCGTCGGCGCCTACGCCGCCTCCCTGGTCTCCGGCTCCCCCAGCTCACCCTTCCACGTGCACTTCCCGTTCTGGGCCGCCGTCCTCGTCGGCGCCGCCGCCTCCCTGGTCTTCGGCGTACTGATCGGCGCCCCGACACTGCGCCTGCGCGGCGACTACCTCGCCATCGTCACCCTCGGCTTCGGAGAGATCTTCCGCATCACCGCGAACAACCTGGACGGCACCTCCGGACCCGACATCACCAACGGCTCCAACGGCGTCTCCTCCATCCCGAACCTCGACGTCCTCGGCTTCGACTTCGGCGCCCAGCACGACATGGGCGGCTTCACCATCGGCCGCTTCGCCAACTACTTCTTCCTGATGCTCGTCATCACCGCCATCGTCGTGCTGGTCTTCCGCCGCAGCGGCAACTCCCGCATAGGACGCGCCTGGGTCGCCATCCGCGAGGACGAGACCGCCGCACTCGCCATGGGCATCAACGGCTTCCGCGTCAAACTCATCGCCTTCGCCGTCGGTGCCTCCCTCGCCGGTCTCGCCGGCACCGTCCAGGCCCACGTCACCTACACCGTCACCCCCGAGCAGTACCTGTTCGCCGGCCCCATCCCGCCCAACTCCGCGTTCCTGCTCGCCGCCGTCGTCCTCGGCGGCATGGGCACCATCAGCGGCCCCCTGATCGGCGCGGCCCTGCTCTTCCTCATCCCCAACAAACTCCAGTTCCTCGGCAACTACCAGCTCTTCGCCTTCGGCCTCGCACTCATCCTGCTGATGCGATTCCGCCCCGAGGGCCTCATCCCCAACCGGCGCCGCCAGCTCGAGTTCCACGAAGACGCGGAAGCGCCCACCCTCCTGACGAAGGCGGGGGCCTGACCACCATGACCACCGACACCACCACCAAGGACACCCCCGCCGCGCCCGCCACCCCCGGCGAAACCGTCCTCGACGCCCGCGGCGTCACCATGCGCTTCGGCGGCCTGACCGCCGTACGCGGCGTCGACCTCACCGTCAACGCCGGCGAGATCGTCGGCCTCATCGGCCCCAACGGAGCCGGCAAGACCACCTTCTTCAACTGCCTGACCGGCCTGTACATCCCCACCGAGGGCGAGGTCCGCTACAAGGGCGAGTTTCTGCCGCCCAAATCCTTCAAGGTCACCGCCGCCGGCATCGCCCGCACCTTCCAGAACATCCGGCTCTTCGCCAACATGACCGTCCTGGAGAACGTGCTCGTCGGCCGGCACACCCGCACCAAAGAGGGCTTCTGGTCCGCCGTCCTGCGCGGCCCCGGCTTCCACAGGGCCGAGAAGGCGTCCAAGGACCGGGCCATGGAACTGCTGCGGTTCGTCGGCCTGGACCACAAGGCCGAACACCTCGCCCGCAACCTCCCCTACGGCGAACAGCGCAAGCTGGAGATCGCCCGCGCGCTGGCCAGCGAACCCGGCCTGCTGCTGCTCGACGAGCCCACGGCCGGCATGAACCCGCAGGAGACCCGGACCACCGAGGAACTGGTCTTCGCCATCCGCGACATGGGCATCGCCGTCCTCGTCATCGAGCACGACATGCGCTTCATCTTCAACCTCTGCGACCGCGTGGCCGTGCTCGTCCAGGGCGAGAAGCTGATCGAGGGCGACAGCGCCACCGTCCAGGGCGACGAACGCGTGATCGCGGCCTACCTCGGCGAACCCTTCGAGAACGCGCCCGGCGCCGAGGAGGTGGCCGAGGTGGAGGCAGCCGAGGCACACGCCGAGGTCCAGACCGAGACCGCAAAGGCCCAGCCCGGGACTACGACGGACCCCGCGCCCGCCAAGGAGAACGACCGATGACCGCACTGCTCGAAGTGGAGGACCTGAGGGTCGCCTACGGCAAGATCGAAGCCGTCAAAGGCATCTCCTTCAAGGTCGAGGCCGGTCAGGTGGTCACCCTCATCGGCACCAACGGCGCCGGGAAGACCACCACCCTGCGCACCCTCTCCGGACTGCTGAAGCCGGTCGGCGGGCAGATCAGATTCAACGGCAGGTCGCTGAAGAAGGTCCCGCCCCACCAGATCGTCTCGCTCGGCCTCGCTCACTCCCCCGAGGGGCGGCACATCTTCCCGCGCATGAGCATCGAGGACAACCTGCGCCTCGGCGCCTTCCTGCGCAACGACAAACCCGGCATCGAGAAGGACATCCAGCGCGCCTACGACCTCTTCCCCATCCTCGGAGAGCGCCGCAAGCAGGCCGCGGGCACCCTCTCCGGCGGTGAGCAGCAGATGCTCGCGATGGGCAGGGCGCTGATGTCCCAGCCGAAACTGCTCATGCTGGACGAGCCCTCGATGGGCCTGTCCCCCATCATGATGCAGAAGATCATGGCGACGATCGCCGAGCTGAAGTCCCAGGGCACCACGATCCTGCTGGTCGAACAGAACGCCCAGGCGGCGCTCTCGCTCGCCGACCAGGGCCATGTGATGGAGATCGGCAACATCGTCCTGTCCGGCACGGGCCAGGACCTGCTGCACGACGAGTCGGTCCGCAAGGCCTACCTCGGCGAGGACTGACCTCCGGTACACGGCGAGGCCCGCGCCCCCTTCTCCGGGGCACGGGCCTCCCCGTACGCGTACGGTGCTCAGCCGTTCTTCGCGGACTTCTTCTCGTCGTTGTCCGCGATGACCGCCTCGGCGACCTGCTGCATCGACATACGGCGGTCCATCGAGGTCTTCTGGATCCAGCGGAACGCGGCCGGCTCGGTCAGGCCGTACTCGGTCTGCAGAACGGACTTCGCACGGTCGACCAGCTTGCGGGTCTCCAGCCGCAGGGAGAGGTCGGCGACCTCCTTTTCCAGCTGCTTCAGCTCGGTGAACCGGGAGACGGCCATCTCGATCGCCGGGACGACATCGCTCTTGCTGAACGGCTTGACCAGGTAGGCCATGGCACCGGCGTCCCGGGCGCGCTCGACGAGGTCGCGCTGCGAGAACGCGGTGAGCATCAGGACCGGCGCGATGGACTCCTCGGCGATCTTCTCGGCCGCGGAGATGCCGTCCAGCTTGGGCATCTTCACGTCCAGGATGACCAGGTCCGGCTTGTGCTCACGGGCCAGCTCGACAGCCTGCTCACCGTCCCCGGCCTCGCCGACGACCGTGTACCCCTCCTCCTCCAGCATCTCTTTGAGGTCGAGCCGGATCAGGGCCTCGTCCTCGGCGATGACGACACGGGTCGTCAGCGGAGGCACGTGCGACTTGTCGTCGTCGGGCGCGTCTACGGGCTGGGGCGACTCGGCGGTCACGGGGGCTCCTCGTTCAGGGCAGGGGTACTGCTGACAAGAGCCTACCTAGCTACGGTATGGTGGACGCGCGGAGGGTGCTCCTGGACCTTCGTTTTGCAGGAAGCCCCGGTAGCCCAGCGGCAGAGGCACGGTGCTCAAACCACCGACAGCGTGGGTTCAAATCCCACCCGGGGCACTTTTCCTTAGATTACAAGGTCGCGACTTGCAAGCGGAGTATCACGTTCGCGTGGTGCTCCGCTTTTCGGCGCAAGGGCCGGCGTCCAGTGGCCGAGTGTGGTCACGTGTACGACTTCGGTGCCGGCCCCGCTGGGGGGCCGCGACCGCCGTCACCTGGGGCTGTCGTCCTCGCCGATGTGGTGGACCCGGACCATGTTGGTCGAGCCGGAGACACCGGGCGGGGAGCCCGCCGTGATCACCACGACGTCACCCTTCTGGCAGCGGCCGTACTTCAGCAGCAGTTCGTCCACCTGCTCGACCATGGCGTCCGTGGACTCCACGTGCGGGCCGAGGAACGTCTCCGCGCCCCAGGTGAGGCTGAGCTGGGAGCGGGTGGCCGGTTCGGGGGTGAAGGCGAGCAGGGGGATGGGTGAGCGGTAGCGGGAGAGCCGGCGGGCGGTGTCCCCCGACTGGGTGAACGCGACCAGGAACTTCGCCCCGAGGAAGTCGCCCATCTCGGCGGCGGCCCGGGCGACCGCGCCGCCCTGGGTGCGTGGTTTGTTCAGTTCGGTCAGCGGGGGCAGGCCCTTGGCGAGCATGTCCTCCTCCGCGGCGGTGACGATCTTCGCCATGGTGCGGACGGTCTCGACGGGGTATTTGCCGACGCTGGTCTCGCCGGAGAGCATCACCGCGTCGGTGCCGTCCAGGACGGCGTTGGCGACGTCGGAGGCCTCGGCGCGGGTGGGCCGGGAGTTGTCGATCATCGAGTCCAGCATCTGGGTGGCGACGATGACGGGCTTGGCGTTGCGCTTGGCGAGTTTGACGGCTCGCTTCTGGACGATCGGCACCTGTTCCAGCGGCATCTCGACGCCCAGGTCGCCGCGGGCCACCATGAGGCCGTCGAAGGCGGACACGATGCCGTCGAGGTTGGCGACGGCCTGCGGCTTCTCGACCTTGGCGATCACCGGGAGCCGGCGGCTCTCCTCGGCCATGATCCGGTGTACGTCCTTGACGTCGTCGCCGCTGCGGACGAAGGAGAGGGCGATGACGTCGAAGCCGGTGCGCAGCGCCCAGCGCAGGTCGTCCTCGTCCTTCTTGGAGAGGGCGGGGACGGAGACGGCGACGCCGGGGAGGTTGAGGCCCTTGTGGTCGGAGACCACGCCGCCTTCGACCACCCGGGTGCGGACGCGGGGGCCGTCGACGGCGGTGACCTCCAGGCAGACCTTGCCGTCGTCGACGAGGATGCGTTCGCCGGGGGTGACGTCGGTGGCGAGGCCGGCGTAGGTGGTGCCGCACTGGTGGCGGTCGCCCTCGGCGCCGTCCTCGACGGTGATGGTGAAGGTGTCGCCGCGTTCAAGGAGTACCGGTCCTTCGCGGAAGCGGCCGAGCCGGATCTTCGGACCCTGAAGGTCGGCGAGGATTCCGACGCTCCGGCCGGTCTCGTCGGCGGCCTTTCGTACGCGCTGATAGCGCTCCTCGTGTTCGGCGTGAGTGCCGTGGCTGAGGTTGAACCGGGCGATGTCCATTCCGACGTCGACGAGTGCTTTGATCTGGTCGTACGAGTCGGTGGCGGGCCCCAGAGTGCAGACGATCTTTGCTCGGCGCATGAATCCGAGCCTATGCCTTACCCGCGGGTAGAGAATTGGGCTCGTGTGACTACTCAACAGACATTGGGCAAAGGGCTGTTGACAAGTGTTGAATTGTGCGGCGGCCCGCTCCTATGAGCGATGGTCACCAGATCGCGATTTCCCGAACCTGGTGTCGTAGGTCATGTAAAGGATGAATCTAGGTGTCGAGCGCCGGTCTCTAGAGCCCCTCGACGAGCGGGGTGAGCCGCTTGGGCTGCCTGGCCGACGGTACCCGGTCCGCCGGGTCCTCGAGTCCGAAGGAGGTGAAGGCCGTGCGGGACGGCAGCGGGTACGGCTCCTTTCCGGTGACCGAGTTGAGGATGGTGGCGCTGCGCCAGGCGGCCAGGCCCAGGTCGGGGGCGCCGACGCCGTGGGTGTGCAGTTCGGCGTTCTGCACGTACACCGAGCCGGTGACCGAGGGGTCCAGGACGAGGCGGAAGTCGTGGCCGATGCGGGGGCGTTCGCTGCTGTCGCGGCGGACGTAGGGGTCGAGCCCGGCGAGGAGGCGGGTGAGGGGGCGTTCGCGGTAGCCGGTGGCGAGGACGACGGCGTCGGTGGTGAGCCGGGAGCGGCTGTCCTGCTGGAGGTGCTCCAGGTGCAGTTCGATCTTGGTGGTGGCGATCCGGCCGGCGGTGCGGACGCGGACGCCGGGGATGAGGACGGCGTCGGGCCAGCCGCCGTGCAGGGTGCGCCGGTACAGCTCGTCGTGGATGGCGGCGAGGGTGCCGGCGTCGATGCCTTTGTGGAGCTGCCATTGGGCGCGGACCAGCCGGTCGCGGACGGGCTCGGTGAGGGCGTGGAAGTAGCGCGTGTAGTCCGGTGTGAAGTGCTCCAGGCCCAGCTTGGAGTACTCCATCGGTGCGAATGCCTCGGTGCGGCCGATCCAGTGGAGTTTCTCGCGGCCGGCGGGGCGGTGTCTGAGCAGGTCCAGGAAGACCTCGGCGCCGGACTGTCCGGAGCCGACGACGGTGATGTGCTCGGCGGCGAGGACGGAGTCGCGGTGGCCGAGGTAGTCGGCGGCGTGCACGACGGGCACGCCGGGCGCGTCCACCAGGGGGCGGAGGGGGTCGGGCACGTAGGGGGTGGTGCCGACGCCGAGGACGATGTTGCGGGTGTAGGTCCGGCCCAGGGCCTCGGCCTCGCCGTCGGCGTCGAGCTGGGTGTGGTCGACCTCGAACACGTCGCGGTCGGGGTTCCAGCGGACGGCGTCGACCTGGTGGCGGAAGCGCAGTCCGGGCAGGGCTTCGGCGACCCACCGGCAGTAGGCGTCGTATTCGGCGCGCTGGATGTGGAAGCGCTCGGCGAAGTAGAAGGGGAAGAGTCGCTCGCGGGTTCTGAGGTAGCTGAGGAAGCTCCAGGGGCTGGTGGGGTCGACGAGGGTCACCAGGTCGGCGAGGAAGGGCACTTGGATCGTGGCGCCGTCGATGAGGAGTCCGGGGTGCCAGTCGAAGCCGGGCCGTTGTTCGTAGAAGACGGCGTCGAGTTCGGCGAGGGGGTGGGCGAGGGCGGCGAGGGAGAGGTTGCAGGGGCCGATGCCGATGCCGACCAGGTCGCGTGGGGAGTCCGGCTCGTGGCGTTGGGGGTGGGTCATGCGGGGGTGCTTCCTTCGACGAGTTTGAGCAGGTGGGCCAGGTCGTCCGGCCGGGTGTGGGGGTTGAGGACGGTGACCTTGAGCCAGAGCCGGCCGCCGAGCCGGGCGCGGCCGAGGACGGCCAGGCCCTCGTGCAGCAGCCGTCGGCGTACGGCGGCCACGTGGGCGTCGTCGGTGCCGGCCGGCCGGAACAGCACGGTGCTGATGGCGGGCCGGTCGTACAGCTCGAAGCCGGGGTGCTCGCGGATCAGTGCGGCGAACTCGCGGGCCCGGGCGCAGACCTGGTCGACGAGGGTGCCGAGTCCGCTGCGGCCCAGTGTCTTCAGGGTGACAGCGATCTTCAGGATGTCGGGGCGGCGGGTGGTGCGCAGGGAGCGGCCGAGCAGGTCGGGGAGTCCGGCTTCGGTGTCGTCGTCGGCGTTCAGGTAGTCCGCGCGCTGGTGGAGTGCGGCGAGTTCGCCGGGGCGGGCGACGGCGATGAGGCCGGCGGCTGCCGGCTGCCAGCCGAGTTTGTGCAGGTCGAGGGTGACGGTGTGGGCGGCTTCGAGTCCGGCGAGTCTGTCACGGTGGCGGTCGCTGAAGAGGAGGCCGCCGCCGTAGGCGGCGTCGATGTGCAGCCGGGCGCCGTGGGCGGTGCACAGGCCGGCGATCTCGGGCAGGGGGTCGATGAGGCCGGCGTCGGTGGTGCCGGCGGTGGCGGCGACCAGTACGGGGCCGGGTAGTGCGGTGAGGGCCTCGTCGAGGGCGGCCGGGTCGAGGGTGCCGGCGGGTGCCGGGAGCACGACCGGGTCGGGCAGGCCGAGCAGCCAGGCGGCGCGCGGCAGGGAGTGGTGGGCCGCGGCGCCGCACACGAGGCGCAGGTCTGTGCCGTGGGCCTCGCGGGCCAGCAGCAGGGCGAGTTGGTTGGACTCGGTGCCGCCGGTGGTGACGAGGGCGTCGGCGAGCCCGGCCGTGCGGGCGAGGGTGCGGGCGACGGCGGCTTCCATGGCGGAGGCGGCCGGGGCCTGGTCCCAGGAGTCCAGGGAGGGGTTGAGGGCGCTCGCGGCGAGGTCGGCGGCGGTGGCGACGGCGAGTGGCGGGCAGTGCAGATGGGCCGCGCAGAGCGGGTCGGCGGGGTCGGCCGCGCCTGCGGCGAGGGCCTGGACGAGGGTGCGCAGGGCGTCCGGGTCGCCGGTGTCCGGCAGGACGTCGCCGAGGGCGTCGGCGACGCGCGCGGTGACGGCCCGGGGTCCGCCGGGGGGCAGCGGGCCGCCGCGCTCGCCGCGGCCGGCCGCGAGGGCGTCGAGCACGGTGGCGAGGAGCGGGCGCAGGGCGTCGGGGCCGTCGGCGCCCGAGG
Organism: Streptomyces sp. NPDC042638; assembly: GCF_040647235.1. NCBI lineage: Bacteria > Bacillati > Actinomycetota > Actinomycetes > Kitasatosporales > Streptomycetaceae > Streptomyces > Streptomyces sp. NPDC042638. Next base: position 96,745 of record NZ_JBEZBT010000002.1, on the reverse strand, counting down.
CGAGCGGCGGCGCGCTCGGGACGTCTCCTCCGCTCATGGGCTCTCCTCCGGGGCGCGGTTCGCCCGGTGGGCCGCGGGGCCCGGGGCTGCCGGCTTGTGGGTGGAGTTCCAGCTTGTACCGGAAGAGAGCCCCGTGTCCCGTAAGCCCGGTGAACGGAACCCGAAAGTGTGTACTGCCCTGCCGGGCGGGCCCGTTCGCGCGGGTGGCCGTGCGCTGTCGGCTAGGCCCGGAAGTCCCCGGCGTGGTCGTGGGCCCACTGGGCGAAGGTGCGGGCCGGGGTGCCGGTGGTCTTCTCCACCGTGCCGGTGATCTCCGGGGGTACGCCGACGGTCTCCGCGAAGGTCTCCAGGAGTCGTTCGAGCATCTGCGGCGGCACGTGCGGGAAGAGTTCCGGGCCCGCCTCGGCCGGGTCGGTCTCCACGAACGTCAGTTTTCTGCCGAGCGCCTCGCCGATGGCGGCGACCTGTCCGGCGTTGCTGACCGCCGCGGGCCCGGTCAGCCGGTGGGCGACGCCCGCGTGTCCGTCGTCGAGCAGGGCGCGTTCGGCGACGGCCGCGATGTCGTCCTCGTGGATGGGGGCGGAGAGCCCGTCCGCGAAGACGCCGCGGACGGTGTCGCCGGTGCGGATCTGCGGGCTCCACTGGAGCGCGTTGGTGGCGAAGGCGTTGGGGCGCAGGAACGTCCAGGAGAGCCCGCTGTCACGGACGTGCCGCTCGGCGGTGGCGTGCATGACGTGGATGGGGTGGGTCTCGTCGGCGCCTTCCTGGATGATGCCGCTGGAGAGCAGGACGACGTGCCGCACCCCGTGGTCGCGGGCCGCGGCCGTCAGCGCGGGCGTGGCGGCCTGTGCGTACAGGAAGAGCTTCGTCGCCCCGGCGAACATGGCGGCGGGGTCGTCCGGCTCGAACCGCGCGACCTCGGCCTGCCCGGGCAGCGCGGCCCGCCGGGGGTCGCGGGTCAGGGCGCGGACGGGCTGTCCCGCGGCGAGGAGACGGTCGACGAGAGCACGGCCGACGTTGCCGGTCGCGCCGGTCACTACGATCACGGGGCTGCCTCCATGGGGCGGGTGTCGGTCGGTGACCGTCCGAGCCTAGGAGGGCGGCCGGTCCCCCGCATCGTCGGCAGGGACCAGCCACGCCCTACGTCGCGGGACCTACTCCGGTGTTCCTCCGCCCCGTACGCGCAGCGCGCGGGACAGGTCGTCGAGGCGGTCGGCGAGGGTGCGGCGCAGCGCCGGGGTGAGCTCGGCGTCGCGCAGGCACTCCTCGCCGAGCCGCAGGTTCTCGGCGTCGACGGCGTGCGCGGGGAAGGCCCAGCGGCCAGCGGCGACGGCGATGGCGGGGCCGCGGCGGGCGGCGAGGGCGACCGCATCGGGGTAGAAGCGGGGCACGTACTCCTGGATCAGTTCGGCCTGTTCGGGCTGCCAGAAGCCCTGTGCGGTGGCCGTGAAGAGGTAGTTGGACAGGTCGTCGCGGGTGAACATCGCCTCCCAGGCGGCGCGTTTGGCGGCCGGGTCGGGCAGGGCGGCGCGGCAGCGGGCGGCGCCTTCCTGGCCGGTGGCGCTCGGGTCGCGGGCCAGTTCGGCGGCGATGGCGTCCTCGTCGGTGGCGCCGAGGACGGCGAGCCGGGCGAGGATGTGCCAGCGCAGCTCGGGGTCGAGTTCCGGTCCGCCGGGCACGGTGCCGTCGGCGAGCCAGGCGGCGATGGTCTCCGGGTGGGCGGCCACGCCGATCAGGTGCCGTACGGCGATCAGCCGCAGGCCGGGGTGGTCTCCGTCCTCGGTGCGCCGCAGCAGGTCGCGGCAGAGGGAGGTGAGGGTGGCCAGGGCGGCCGGCCGGTCCTGCGGTGCCAGGTACTGCTCGGTGAGCTGGCCGGCGGCGAAGGCGAGGACGCCCTGGGTGACGGCCAGGTCGGTCTCGCGCGGGAGGTGGGCGCGGGCCGTCTCCAGGTAGGCGGCGGGTGGGAGCTCGCCGTCGCGGACGGCGTCCCGGAGGGCGTTCCAGACGACCGCGCGGGTCAGCGGGTCGGGCAGGCCGGACAGGCCGGTGCGGACCGTCTCGAAGGACGTGGTGTCGAAGCGGACCTTGGCGTAGGTGATGTCTCCGTCGTTGAGGAGGACCAGCGCGGGGCGCTTGCCGATGGGCTGCGGGGCGGCCTGCGGGACGTCTAGGTCGATGCGCTCGCGCAGCACCAGCCGGCCCTCGTCGGCGATGTCGTGGTCGTACAGGCCGGCGCTGAGGCGGTGCGGGCGGCTGCCCGTGCGGTCGGCGGTGAGCGTGCAGGTGCCGTCGGCGGCGGTGATCACCGGGGTGAGCGTGTCGACGCCGGTGGTGCGCAGCCAGTCGTCGGCCCAGGCGGGCACGTCGCGGTCGGTGGCCGAGGCGAGGGAGTCGATGAAGTCGGCGAGGGTGGCGTTGCCGAACTTGTGCCGCTTGAAGTGGGTGTTGATGCCGGCGAGGAAGTCCTTCTCGCCGAGCCAGGCGGCCAGCTGGCGCAGCGCGGAGGCGCCCTTGGCGTAGGAGATGCCGTCGAAGTTGAGCAGGGCGGAGGCGGTGTCGTCGACGTTCTCGGGGGCGACCGGGTGGGTGGTGGGCCGCTGGTCGGCGTCGTAGCCCCAGGCCTTGCGGGTCACGCCGAACTCGGTCCAGGGGTCGGTGAAGCGGGTGGCCTCGGCGGTGGTCTGGTAGCCCATGTACTCGGCGAAGGACTCGTTCAGCCAGATGTCGTCCCACCACTTGAGGGTGACGAGGTCGCCGAACCACATGTGGGCCATCTCGTGCGCGATGACCATGGCGCGGGTCTGCCGTTCGGTGTCGGTGACGGCGGAGCGGTAGACGAATTCGTCGCGGAAGGTGACCAGGCCGGGGTTCTCCATGGCGCCCGCGTTGAACTCGGGGACGAACGCCTGGTCGTAGGAGTCGAAGGGGTAGGGCTCCTCGAACTTCTCGTGGTAGCGGTCGAAGCACGCGCGCGTGATGCCGAGGATCTCGTCGGCGTCGGTGTCGAGGTGGGGCGCGAGGGAGCGGCGGCAGTGGATGCCGAAGGGCAGTCCGCGGTGCTCGGTGCGCACCGAGTGCCAGGGGCCGGCGGCGACGGCGACCAGGTAGGTGGAGATCGGCGGGGTGGTCGCGGACTGCCAGACGCCGTCGGCGCGGCGGGCGGTGACGCCGTTGGCGAGGACGGTCCAGCCCTCGGGCGCCGTGACCGAGACGTCGAAGACGGCCTTGAGGTCGGGCTGGTCGAAGGCGGCGAAGATCCGCTGGACGTCGTCCATGAACATCTGGGTGTAGACGTAGGTCTCGCCGTCGCTGGGGTCCGTGAAGCGGTGCATGCCCTCGCCGGTGCGGGAGTAGCGCATGACCGCGTGGACGCGCAGCTCGTGCTCGCCGGCGGTGAGGTTCTTCAGCGGCAGCCGGTCCTCGTTCAGCGACTCCGGGTCGAGGGGCTGTCCGTCGAGCGTGACGCTGCGCAGTTCGGCGGGCTTCAGTTCGACGAACGTGTTCCCGTCGGACCGGGCGGTGAACCGGATCACGGTACGGGAGTCGAAGGTCTCGTCACCGGTGGTGAGGTCCAGTTCGACCGTGTACCGGTGGACATCGAGGAACTGTGCTCGGAGCTGCGCTTCGTCGCGCGTGAGAACGGACATGCAGGCCATGCTGCCTGATGGGGCCGACAGCGCACAGGGGTGGGCCGGTACGAGGCTGTTGTCGGCCATGCTCCCCGGGCCGGCCCCCTCACCGACCACACCCCCGCCCACCCCGGCCGGGGAGCCCACTCCCCGGCCGACCCCTGGCCGCCCTCGGGTCGGCCTCTGGCCTCTCCGGCCGGCGCCCGGCCGACGCCTGGCCGGTCCGGTCGGCGCCCGGCCGACGCCCGATCGGCCCCTGGTCGCTCCCCGGTCGGCGCCTGGTCGCTCCGGTCAACGACCGGCCTGCGCCCGGCCGACCTGGTCCTCCGGCTGACACCTGGCCGCTCCCGTCGGCGCCCGGCCGACGCCTGGCCGATGCCCGGCTGGCTCCTGGCCGGTCTCCGTTCGGCCCCTGGCCGGTGTCCGGTCGGCGCCTGGCCGCTCTCCGGCCGGCCCTTGGTCGGTGCCCGGCCGCCACCTGGCCGGTATCCACTCGGCCCCTGGCCGCTCCCGGCCGACACCTGACCGGTCTCCGCCATAGGCGCTCCGGCCGGTGCTCAGCCGCTCCCGCCGGCCCCTGGTCGCTCCGGCCGGCGCCCGGCCCGCTCCTAGCCGGTATCCACTCGGCCTGGCCTCTCCTGGCCGACACCTGGCCGGTCTCCACTCGGCCCATGGTCGGCCCCGGGTCGCTCCGGCCGGTGGCCGGTCGGCTCCCGGCCGGAGCCCGGCGACAGTCCCTTGGTCGCTCCGGTCGGCTCCCGGCCGGAGCCCGGCGACGGTCCCTTGGTCGCTCCGGTCGGCTCCTAGCCGGTCTCCGCTCGGACCCTGGCCGCTCCCGGCCGACACCTGACCGGTCTCCGCCATGGGCGCTCCGGCCGGTGCCCAGCCGCTCCCGCCGGCCCCTGCTCGCTCCGGTCGGCGCCCGGCCCGCTCCTGGCCGGTATCCACTCGGCCCCCGGCCGCTCCCCGGTCGGCGCCTGGCCGCTCCCGGCCGGCGCCTGGCCGGTATCCACTCGTCCTGGTCGGCTGTCGGTCAGTCCCCGTGGGTCGGGCGGCCGTTGTGGGTGTCCTCGGCGATCCGCTCGTGGTGCCGGATGACCTCGGCGATGATGAAGTTCAGGAACTTCTCGGCGAACGCCGGATCGAGCTTGGCGTTCTCGGCGAGGCGGCGCAGCCGGTCGATCTGCCTCGCCTCGCGGGCCGGGTCGGCGGGCGGCAGCTGGTGCAGGGCCTTGAGCCGGCCGACCTGCTGGGTGCACTTGAAACGCTCGGCGAGCATGTGGACGACGGCCGCGTCGATGTTGTCGATGCTGTCGCGCAGCCGATCCAGTTCGTGGCGGACGTCGGGGTCCACGGCGCCGGTGCCGGTGTTGCTGGTGGTCATGAGGGTCAACCCTATGCGCTGGGCCGGGCCGGTCCACGGCGTGTCCGAGGACTGGATCACCGGCGGATCACCGGGGTCCGGGACGCGGTCGCTCCAGCCGCCGGGGACGGTGCGGCCCTGCCGGGCGCGGAACCGGACGGGGGCGACGCCCACGCGCCGGGTGAACAGCCGGGAGAAGTAGGCGGGGTCGTCGTAGCCGACGCGGCGGGCGACGGCCGCGACGGGCAGCTCGGTGGCGGCGAGGAGTTCCTTGGCCCGGCCGAGGCGGATGCCCAGCAGGTAGTCCTTCGGGCTGCATCCGGCCGCCCGGCGGACCGCTCCGCGCAGTTCGGCGGTGGTCATGCCGTGCCGGGCGGCGTGGTCGGCGACGCTCATCGGTGTGCAGGCGTCCCGGGCCAGCGCCGCCAGCACCTGGTCGCCGTCGGGGGCGAGGTCGGCGCGGGCGCGGCGCAGCGCGACGAGGAGTTCGTGGACGGCGGCGCCGGTCTCCACCTCCAGCAGGGGGTTGCCGCGCCGGGCGGCGCGGGCGATGCGGGTGATGACCGTGCGGGGCCCGGAGGCGTCGGAGAGGGGGACGACGGGCCGGTCGGGTTCGATGTAGCCGAGTTCGCGGTAGGCCGCGGTGGCGGACCCGGTGAAGTCGACGAAACCCTCGTCCCAGCCGGTGTCGGGGTCGGGCGCGTAGTGGTGGGGCACGCCGGGGGTGAGCCACAGCAGCGCGGGCGCGGTGACGGTCGTACGGCGGCCGTCGGCGGCCCGGTACCAGCCGGCGCCCGAGCGGATCACCACGGCCACGTGGTGGTCGAGGGTCCGGGGGCCGACGGTGGGCAGCGCGCCGTGCTGGAGGCCGACGCCCAGGCAGACCAGGCCGAGGCGCTGGTGGGCGGGGCCGGGGCTGAAGAACCGCATCCAGGTCCGGTACATCGGCGCTCCTGACGGTGTCGGCGGACTCCTGCGGGCCGGGCGGGCGGACGCAGGGACCGCGCCCGCGGAACGTTTGTCCAAGCAGCGCCGATCTTCGTCCATGGTGCTGGTCACGGGAAGAGGTGACGCTGGGGCGCATGAGCGAGTTCACGGTGGGGGAATCGGGCTTCCTGCTGGACGGGCGCCCGGTACGGCTGCTGTCCGGGGCGCTGCACTACTTCCGGGTGCACGAGGCCCAGTGGGGGCACCGGCTGGCGATGCTGCGGGCGATGGGCCTGAACTGCGTGGAGACGTACGTGCCGTGGAATCTGCACCAGCCGCGCCCCGGAGTGTGCCGGGACGTGGGGGCGGTCGGCCGGTTCCTGGACGCGGTGCGCGAGGCGGGCCTGTGGGCGATCGTGCGGCCGGGTCCCTACAGCTGTGCCGAGTGGGAGAACGGCGGGCTGCCGGCGTGGCTGACGGGTGAGCCGGGCACGCGCGTGCGTACGCGTGACGAGCGCTTTCTGTGCCACGTCCGCGACTGGTGGGGTCGGCTGCTGCCCGAGATCGTGCCCCGCCAGCTCGACCGCGGCGGCCCGGTGATCATGGTCCAGGTGGAGAACGAGTACGGCAGTTACGGCAGCGACACCCGTTATCTGGAGGAGCTGGCCGGTCTGCTGCGCGCGGGCGGGGTCACGGCCGCGCTGTTCACCTCGGACGGCCCCGAGGACCACATGCTGACCGGGGGGTCGCTGCCCGGCGTGCTGGCCACGGTGAACTTCGGCTCCCACGCGCGCGAGGCCTTCGACGCACTGCGCCGCCACCGTCCCCGGGGCCCGCTGATGTGCACGGAGTTCTGGTGCGGCTGGTTCGACCACTGGGCCGGTGAGCACGCCGTACGGGATCCGGAGGACGCCGCCGGGGCGTTGCGCGAGATCCTGGAGTGCGGGGCGTCGGTGAACCTCTACATGGCGCACGGCGGCACGGCTTTCGGCGGCTGGGCGGGCGCCAACCGGGGTGGCGATCTGCACGACGGTCCCCTGGAGCCGGACGTGACCTCGTACGACTACGACGCGCCGGTGGACGAGTACGGCCGCCCCACCGAGAAGTTCTGGCGCTTCCGCGAGCTGCTGTCCGCCGGCCGGGCCGGCCCGCTGCCCGGCCTGCCGCCGCGGCCCGACGTGCTGGGCGCCCCGGCCGAGGCGGCGCTCAGGGGCTGGGCGCCCCTGCCGGCCGTCCTGGAGGCACTGGGCGGCCCGGAGACGGTCACTGCCGTGCCGCCCACGTTCGAGGAGCTGGGGGTCACCCGGGGCCTGGTCCGCTACGAGGTCGGTGTGCCCGGCCCGCGCCGGCCCTACCAGCTGACCGTGCGCGGGCTGCGGGACCTGGCCGTGGTGTACGTGGACGGTGAGCGGGCCGGGGTGCTCACGGAGGAGGAACCGCGGCTGAGGGAGCCCGTCGCGGGCCCCGCGCGCGTGGAGCTGTGGGTGGAGAACCTGGGGCGGGTGAACTACGGGCCGCGCCTAGGCGAGGCGAAGGGCGTCACCGGCGGCGTCCTGCACGAACGGCAGTATCTGCACGGGGTGCGCGCGCGTGGGCTGGACCTGGACGCGTTCGCCGGCGGTGTCGGGGCGGTGCCCTTCGGTGCGCTGCCCCGGGCGGGGGCGCCGGGGCTGTACCGGGGCACGGTCACGGTCCGCGGGGCCGGCGACGCCCGGCTGGAGCTGCCGGGCGGGACGCGCGGGTTCGTCTGGATCAACGGCTTCGGCCTGGGCCGTTACTGGTCGGCGGGCCCCCAGCGGTCGCTGTACGTGCCCGGTCCGGTACTGCGGGAGGGCGAGAACGAGGTGTGGCTGCTGGAACTGGACGCGCCGGACGGGGCGGCCACGGGCCTGCCGGCGCCCCGCCTGCGGCCTGTGTGACGCGGCGTTCGCCCCCTGTGTACGGCCTCTCCCGCCTACAGTGGGAGGGAGTTCCGGCGTCATCTGGGGGTGCCGACGTGGCGAACGGCGGACCGGTCGAGCACGGCTACCCGCACCTGGAGACGGTGCGGGCCGCCGTCACCGCGCTGTACCGGCGCCTGTCCCGGGACACCATCGAGACGTTCTCGGTCAGCGTGGCCCCCGCCGACGTGGCGTTCTGTGACGTCGACGACCTGCATCTGGGCGCGCAGCGCGTGGCCCGCGAGATCGTGCGGCACTTCCGGCTGCCGGACGCGCGGCTGATCGTCGGCTTCCGCGAGATGACCCACGCGGCGAACGTCGAACTGGCTGCGGGCCCGGAGTACTTCGTCGAGCTGAACGACCGTTTCCGCACCCACCGCAGGGACATCGGGGCGGCGCTCGCCCACGAGGTGGCGCACGTCTATCTGCACCGCCTGGGTCTGGCGTTCCCCACCACGGCGGAGAACGAGATCCTGACGGACACCACGACGGCCTACCTGGGCGCGGGCTGGCTGCTGCTGGACGCCTACCGGGAGGACGCGGTCTCGTCGCAGAAGCTCGGCTATCTCACCCCGGAGGAGTTCGGTTACGTCCTGGCCAAGCGGGCGCTGCTGTTCCACGAGGACCCCTGTGTGTGGTTCACCAGCCCGCAGGCCCACACCGCCTACGTCAAGGGCATGGCGCGGGCGCGCCGGGACGGACAGCAGCCGCCGTTGACGGCGGCCGGCTGGACGGGCCGCCGCCGCTACGCCCACGACCGCCGGCACGCCTCCGGTGCCCCGCCGGCGGCCCCCTACGCCTTCGCCGCCGATCCCGCCGGCCAGCTGCGGGTCTCCTTTCCCTGCCCGACCTGCCACCAGCGGATCAGGGTGCCCGTCCGGGGGCGGGTGCGGGCGCGGTGCGCGTTGTGCCGGACCGTGCTGGAGTGCGATACGTAGGGCGGCCGTCGCGGCTTCCTCGCGGGAGAGGGCTATGCGCGTACGGCGATCCCGTCCAGCACCATCGACAGGTACTGCCGGGCGATCTCCTCGGGGCTGTGCCGGCCGCCGGGCCGGTACCAGGAGGCGGCGACCCACACGGTGTCGCGCACGAACCGGTAGGTGAGCCGGACGTCCAGGTCCGCGCGGAAGACCCGGTCCGCGACCCCGCGTTCCAGCGTGCCGAGCCACGCCTTCTCGAACCGGCGCTGGGACTCGGCGAGGAAGACGAACCGGTCCTGGGCGACGAGCTGCTTGCTCTCCTTCTGGTAGATCGCGACGGCGGCACGGTGCCGGTCGATCTCCCGGAAGGACTCGGTGACCAGCGCCTCCAGCGTCTCGCGGGGCCCGAGTCCGGAGGCGAGGACGGTGTCGTAGCCCTCCCACAGCTCGTCGAGGAAGGTCCGCAGGATCTCCTCGAGCATCGACTCCTTGGAGTCGAAGTGGTAGTAGAGGCTGCCCGCGAGCATGCCGGCGTGGTCGGCGATCCTGCGGACGGTGGTGGCGTCGTAGCCGTGCTCGGCGAAGACCTCGGCGGCGGTGCGGAGGAGCTCGCCGCGCCGGGCCGCCGCCGCGGTCGGCTGTGGCTTCTTCTTGGTCGGCACGCACCCATTGTGGTCTGCCGCGGTCGCCGGGGGTGCTGCCCGGTCGTCGTGCGGGGGCTCTGGGGGCGGACATGCAACGGCGCCTGCCCAGTCGTCCGGTCGGGGACAGGCGGGCAGGCGCCGTCGGTGTTCCGTACGCCGTTGTACGGGACGTTTCTGGGGGACCTCGGGGTCCTTGTGTGCGCGTCAGACCGCCAGGGCGCGGTCCGTCGGGCGGATCGGGGCCGGCAGATCGCTGGCACCGGTCAGGTGGCGGTCGACCCCGCGGGCGGCCGAGCGGCCCTCCGCGATCGCCCACACGATGAGGGACTGGCCGCGGCCGGCGTCACCGGCGACGAACACGCCCGGCACGTTGGTCTGGAAGTCGGCGTCGCGGGCGATGTTACCGCGTTCGTCGAGGTCCAGGCCGAACTGCTCCACCAGGCCGTTCTCCCGGTCGGTGCCGGTGAAGCCCATGGCGAGGGTGACCAGCTGGGCCGGGATCTTGCGCCCGGTGCCCGGCTTGGAGGTCAACTTGCCGTCGACGAACTCCACTTCGGCCAGGTGCAGCCACTGGACGTTGCCGTCCTCGTCGCCCTCGAAGTGGGTGGTGGAGGCGGAGTAGATCCGCTCGCCGCCCTCCTCGTGGGCCGAGGTGACCTTGTAGAGGATCGGGAAGGTCGGCCAGGGCTGGTTGGTCGGGTGCCGGTCGTCGCTCGGGCGGGGCATGATCTCCAGCTGGGTGACGGAGGCCGCGCCCTGGCGGTGGGCGGTGCCCACGCAGTCGGCGCCGGTGTCACCGCCGCCGATGACGACGACGTGCTTGCCCTCGGCCGAGATCGGCGGGCTGACGTAGTCGCCCTCCTGGACCTTGTTGGCCAGCGGCAGGTACTCCATCGCCTGGTAGATGCCCGTCAGTTCGCGGCCGGGCACCGGCAGGTCGCGAGCCATGGTGGCGCCGGCGGCGATGACGACCGCGTCGTACCGCTTCTTCAGGTCGGTGGCCTTCAGGTCGCGGCCGATCTCGACGCCGGTACGGAAGCGGGTGCCCTCCGCGCGCATCTGCTCGATACGGCGGTTGATGTGCCGCTTCTCCATCTTGAACTCGGGGATGCCGTACCGGAGGAGGCCTCCGATGCGGTCCGCGCGCTCGTAGACGGCGACCGTGTGACCGGCCCGGGTCAGCTGCTGGGCGGCGGCCAGACCCGCCGGGCCCGAGCCGATGACCGCGACCGTCTTGCCGGACAGGCGCTCGGGGATCTGCGGGGCGACGTCCCCGGTCTCCCACGCCTTGTCGATGATCGAGACCTCGACGTTCTTGATGGTGACCGGCTGCTGGTTGATGCCCAGCACGCACGCCGACTCGCAGGGGGCCGGGCAGAGGCGGCCGGTGAACTCCGGGAAGTTGTTGGTCGCGTGCAGGCGCTCCTGGGCGGCGGCCCAGTCCTCGCGGTAGGCGTAGTCGTTCCACTCGGGGATCAGGTTCCCCAGCGGACAGCCGTTGTGGCAGAACGGGATGCCGCAGTCCATGCAGCGGCTGGCCTGCTTGCTGATGATCGGCAGCAGGGAGCCGGGCACGTAGACCTCGTTCCAGTCCTTGACGCGCTCACCGACGGGACGGGTCTTGGCGACCTCACGGCCGTGGTTCAGGAAGCCCTTCGGGTCAGCCATTGATCGCCGCCTCCATCATCTTCTCGGTGATCTCGGTCTCGGAGAGACCGGCTCGCTCGGCGGCGTCCTTGGCGGCGAGCACTGCCTTGTACGTGCTGGGGATGATCTTGCTGAACCGCTGCACGGCCGCGTCCCAGTCGGCGAGCAGCTTCCCGGCGACCGTCGAGGCGGTCTCCTCGGCGTGGCGGCGCACCACGTCGTGCAGCCACTGCCTGTCCGTGTCGTCCAGCGCCTCCACGGCCCCGGCGTTGCCGGCGTTGACGTTGTCGGGGTCGAGGTCGATGACGTAGGCGATGCCGCCGGACATGCCCGCCGCGAAGTTGCGTCCGGTCGGGCCGAGGACGACCGCGTGACCGCCGGTCATGTACTCGCAGCCGTGGTCGCCCACGCCCTCGGAGACGACCGTCGCACCGGAGTTGCGGACACAGAACCGCTCGCCGGTCCGGCCGCGCAGGAACATCTCGCCGCCGGTGGCGCCGTAGCCGATGGTGTTGCCCGCGATGGTCGAGTACTCGGCGAGGTGGTCGGCAGCCCGGTCCGGGCGGACGACGACCCGGCCGCCGGACAGGCCCTTGCCGACGTAGTCGTTGGCGTCGCCCTCCAGGCGCAGCGTGACGCCGCGCGGCAGGAACGCGCCGAAGGACTGGCCGGCGGAGCCGGTGAAGGTGATGTCGATGGTGTCGTCGGGCAGGCCCGCGCCACCGAACTTCTTCGTCACCTCGTGGCCGAGCATGGTGCCGACCGTGCGGTTGATGTTGCGGATGGCGACCTGGGCGCGCACCGGCTGGGCCTCGGCCCGGTCGTTCGCGGCGAGGGCGTCGGCGGCGAGCTTGATCAGCTCGTTGTCCAGGGCCTTCTCCAGGCCGTGGTCCTGGGTGATCAGCTGGTGACGGGCCGCGCCCTCGGGCAGGTCGGGCACGTGGAACAGCGGCTCCAGGTCCAGGCCCTGCGCCTTCCAGTGGTTCACCGCGCGCTCGACGTCCAGCGCCTCGGCGTGGCCGACGGCCTCCTCGATGGAGCGGAAGCCCAGCTCGGCGAGGATCTCGCGGACCTCCTCGGCGATGAACCGGAAGAAGTTCACCACGTGCTCGGCCTTGCCGGCGAAGCGGTCACGCAGGGTGGGGTTCTGGGTGGCGATGCCGACGGGGCAGGTGTCCAGGTGGCAGACGCGCATCATGATGCAGCCGGAGACGACGAGCGGAGCGGTGGCGAAGCCGAACTCCTCGGCGCCGAGCAGCGCGGCGATGACCACGTCACGGCCGGTCTTCAGCTGGCCGTCGGTCTGGACCACGATCCGGTCGCGCAGGCCGTTGAGCAGCAGGGTCTGCTGGGTCTCGGCGAGGCCCAGCTCCCAGGGGCCGCCCGCGTGCTTCAGGGAGGTCAGCGGGGAGGCACCCGTACCGCCGTCGTGACCGGAGATCAGCACCACGTCCGCGTGCGCCTTGGACACACCCGCGGCGACCGTGCCCACGCCGACCTCGGAGACCAGCTTGACGTGGATCCGCGCCTGCGGGTTGGCGTTCTTCAGGTCGTGGATCAGCTGGGCCAGGTCCTCGATGGAGTAGATGTCGTGGTGCGGCGGCGGGGAGATCAGGCCCACGCCCGGCGTCGAGTGACGCGTCTTGGCGACCCACGGGTAGACCTTGTGGCCGGGCAGCTGGCCGCCCTCGCCGGGCTTGGCGCCCTGGGCCATCTTGATCTGGATGTCGTCCGCGTTGACGAGGTATTCGCTCGTCACACCGAAGCGGCCGGACGCGACCTGCTTGATGGCGGACCTGCGGGCCGGGTCGTACAGGCGGTCCGGGTCCTCACCGCCCTCACCGGTGTTGGACTTGCCGCCCAGCTGGTTCATGGCGATGGCGAGGGTCTCGTGCGCCTCCTTGGAGATGGAGCCGTACGACATGGCACCCGTGGAGAACCGCTTGACGATCTCGCTCGCCGGCTCGACCTCGTCGATGGAGATCGGGTCGCGGCCGGAGTTGAAGCCGAACATGCCGCGCAGCGTCATCAGGCGCTCGGACTGCTCGTTCACGCGTTCCGTGTACTTCTTGAAGATGTCGTAACGGCCCGTGCGCGTGGAGTGCTGGAGGCGGAAGACCGTCTCGGGGTCGAACAGGTGCGGCTCGCCCTCGCGGCGCCACTGGTACTCGCCGCCGATGTCCAGCGCGCGGTGCGCCGGGGCGATGCCGGAGGCCGGGTAGGCCTTGGCGTGGCGGGCGGCGACCTCGGCGGCGATGACGTCGATGCCGACGCCGCCGATCTTGGTGGCGGTGCCGTTGAAGTACTTCTCCACGAAGGACTCGTCCAGGCCGACGGCCTCGAAGACCTGGGCGCCGCGGTAGGAGGCGACGGTGGAGATGCCCATCTTGGACATGACCTTCAGGACGCCCTTGCCGAGGGCGTAGATCAGGTTCTTGATGGCCTGCTCGGGCTCCAGGCCGTTCAGGAAGGTGCCCGCGCGCAGCAGGTCCTCGACCGACTCCATCGCCAGGTACGGGTTGACGGCGGCGGCGCCGAAGCCGATCAGCAGGGCGACGTGGTGGACCTCGCGGACGTCACCGGCCTCGACCAGCAGGCCCACGTGGGTGCGCTGCTTGGTGCGGATGAGGTGGTGGTGGACGGCCGAGGTGAGCAGCAGCGACGGGATCGGCGCGTGCTCGGCGTCCGAGTGGCGGTCGGACAGGACGATCAGCCGGGCGCCGTTGTCGATGGCGGCGTCGGCCTCGGCGCAGATCTCCTCGATCCGGGCGGCGAGGGAGTCGCCGCCGCCGGAGACCCGGTACAGGCCGGACAGGGTCGCGGCCTTGAAGCCGGGCATGTCGCCGTCGGCGTTGATGTGGATGAGCTTGGCCAGCTCGTCGTTGTCGATGACCGGGAAGGGCAGCAGGACGGACCGGCAGGAGGCGGCGGTCGGGTCGAGCAGGTTGCCCTGCGGGCCCAGCGAGCTGCGCAGGGAGGTGACCAGTTCCTCCCGGATCGCGTCCAGCGGCGGGTTGGTGACCTGCGCGAACAGCTGGGTGAAGTAGTCGAAGAGCAGCCGCGGGCGCTCGGACAGGGCCGCGATCGGCGAGTCGGTGCCCATGGAGCCGATCGGCTCGGCGGCGCTGCGGGCCATCGGCGCGAGGAGGATGCGCAGCTCTTCCTCGGTGTAGCCGAAGGTCTGCTGGCGGCGGGTGACCGAGGCGTGGGTGTGGATGATGTGCTCGCGCTCGGGCAGGTCGCCCAGCTCGATCTCGCCGGCCTCCAGCCATTCGGCGTACGGCTTCTCGGCGGCGAGGGACGCCTTGATCTCGTCGTCCTCGATGATGCGGTGCTCGGCGGTGTCGACGAGGAACATGCGGCCGGGCTGGAGGCGGCCCTTGCGGACGACCCTGGCCGGGTCGATGTCGAGGACGCCGACCTCGGAGCCGAGGACGACGAGGCCGTCGTCGGTGACCCAGTAGCGGCCGGGGCGCAGACCGTTGCGGTCGAGCACGGCGCCGACCTGGGTGCCGTCGGTGAAGGTGACGCAGGCGGGGCCGTCCCAGGGCTCCATCATCATGGAGTGGAACTGGTAGAAGGCGCGCCGGGCCGGGTCCATGGAGTCGTGGTTCTCCCACGCCTCCGGGATCATCATCAGCACGGAGTGCGGCAGCGAACGGCCGCCCAGGTGCAGCAGCTCCAGCACCTCGTCGAAGGAGGCGGAGTCGGAGGCGTCGGGCGTGCAGACGGGGAAGACCCGGTCCAGCTTCTCCTGCGGGCCGAACAGGTCGGAGAGCAGCTGGGACTCGCGGGCGCGCATCCAGTTGCGGTTGCCCTTGACGGTGTTGATCTCACCGTTGTGGGCGACGAAGCGGTACGGGTGCGCGAGCGGCCACGAGGGGAAGGTGTTCGTGGAGAACCGGGAGTGCACGAGCGCGACCGCGGAGGCGAAGCGGCGGTCGGACAGGTCCGGGAAGAAGGGCTCCAGCTGGCCGGTGGTCAGCATGCCCTTGTAGACGATCGTGCGCGCGGAGAGCGACGGGAAGTAGACACCGGCCTCGCGCTCGGCGCGCTTGCGCAGGACGAAGGCCTTGCGGTCCAGCGCGATGCCCTCGCTCACGCCGTCGGTGACGAAGACCTGCCGGAAGGCCGGCATGGTGGAGCGCGCGGTGGCGCCCAGCAGCTCCGGCGCGACCGGGACCGCGCGCCAGCCGAGGACGGTCAGTCCCTCCTCGTCGGCGATCGTCTCGATACGTGAGACGGCGTCCTCGGTCCCGTCCTCCGGCAGGAACGCGATGCCTACCGCATAGGAACCGGCCGCGGGAAGGTCGAATCCGGCCACTTCGCGGAGGAAGGCGTCCGGCACCTGCGAGAGGAGGCCCGCACCGTCGCCGGAGTCGGGCTCGGAGCCGGTGGCACCCCGGTGCTCCAGGTTGCGCAGGACGGTGAGTGCCTGCTCGACCAGGGTGTGGGACGCCTCGCCGGTGAGAGTGGCGACGAAACCGACGCCGCACGCGTCGTGTTCGTTGCGGGGGTCGTACATACCCTGTGCAGCAGGGCGAGCATCCATGAACGACCACTTCTGGCCGTTCTCGGAATGCTGGGACGGCTGGCGCGGCGTACGCATCGGCTCTCCCGTCGTCGTCATGTGGCATGTGGCAGGTGCCGAGGGACGACGTTGGCCCTCTGCGTGAGATCAAAATTTCGTGCAGGTTACATGATGGGGCGGTTCTCGGGAACCGGATAGCCCGTTCCACCATGCGGACACCGCGGTAGCGGCAGGGGTACGCGCTGCCGCGCGGTGACGGCCGACGTGTCGAGGGGGACCGGCACGGGTTCGATCGGTCGGATTGGCGTCCGGCGGTCCAGGGGCCGGGGAGGGCGTCATCGCCCACCCCGCAGGGTGCGGCGGGCGTCATTGCCCACAGTGCGTACGGCTCATGCCCGGTGGTCACGCACTCGAAACCAGCGAGTAACGGGTTGGCGGGTACCTATGCGGCCCATCGCATAGGCACCGGTCGGCCTTATCCTACGGCCGTTCCGAACAGGCTGCCCAGGGCGTACGTCACACCGGCCGCCGCGCCCCCGAGCGCGAGCTGCCGCAGGCCGCTGAACCACCAGCTGCGCGCGGTCACCTTGGCCACGACGGCACCGCACCCGAAGAGCCCGACGAGGGCGAGCAGCAGGGCGGGCCACAGCACGGTGGCGCCGAGCAGGTACGGCAGCACGGGCAGCAGGGCGCCGAGGGCGAAGGACCCGAACGACGACACGGCCGCGACCAGCGGAGACGGCAGGTCGCCGGGGTCGATGCCCAGCTCCTCCCGGGCGTGTATCTCCAGGGCCTGCTCGGGATCGGCGGACAGCTGCCGGGCGACCTGCCGGGCCAGGGCCGGCTCGACCCCGCGGGCCACGTACAGCGCGGCCAGCTCGTCCTCCTCGTCCTGCGGGTGCTTGCGCAGCTCACGGCGCTCGACGTCGAGTTCGGCCTCGACGAGTTCGCGCTGGGAGGCGACGGAGGTGTACTCGCCGGCGGCCATGGAGAAGGCACCGGCGGCGAGCCCCGCGAGACCGGTGATGACAATGGTGTGCTGGCTCACCGACCCGCCGGCCACACCCGTCATAAGGGCGAGGTTGGAGACCAGGCCGTCCATGGCACCGAAGACGGCGGGCCGCAGCCAGCCGCCGTTCACATCCCGGTGGGTGTGGTTGTCGCGGTGCGCCACGTGCAGCGCGGCCTCGGTTTCGATGATGGACATGCGGGCCCCCAGGAAAGCTTAGCCAAAGCTAACTTTGGACGAGTTCTACTTTTCGACAACCCCGAACTTACGCTTATCCTTCCGCCTCTGCCAGCAAGGAAAGGCTGAGCTAACCTGCGCCTTTACCTTTCGATGCTCATAAGTGCGAATGTCGGCTCAGATGCCGAGCGGGTGACAGAGGCGCGCTCCAGGCTCGTGCGGACACCTCCCGTGGGACACATCCGCAAAGGGTCCCGTGCGACCCCGCCGAAGGAGGCCGCCCATGGCACCGATCGCCTGCACTCCACCGGTCCCGGCGCCCGGGACCGCCGCCGGGCTCCGTGAGCGGGCCCGCGGCGCGCTGCTCGGTCTGGCGGTGGGCGATGCGCTGGGGGCTCCCGCGGAGAACCTCAGGCCCTCCGAGATCCGCGCGCGCTGGGGCCGCATCACGGGTTATGTCACCGAACAGCCCTGCGGCACGGACGACACCGAGTACGCGATCTTCTCCGGCCTGCTGCTGGCCCGGCACGGCTCGGCGCTCACCCCCGCGCATGTGGAGGCGGCCTGGCACGAGTGGATCGCCGACCGGGCCGAGGGCCCCTTCCGCGGCGCGGGGTTCAGCGAACGCGGCACCCTGGAGAACCTGCGCCGGGGACTCGCGGCCCCCATCTCGGCCCAGCACCGGCACGCCTGGAGCGACGGCCTGGCGATGCGAGCGGCCCCCTTCGGCGTGTTCGCCGCCGGGCGCCCCGCGGAAGCGGCCCGGCTGGTGGCCGTCGACGGCTCGGTCAGCCACGAGGGCGAGGGCATCTACGGCGGCCAGGCGGTGGCGGCCGGTGTGGCGGCGGCGATGTCCGGTGCCTCGGTTCCGGTGGTGATCGCCACCGCCCTCGCCGTCGTCCCGGACGACTCCTGGACGGCCCGGTCACTGCGGCGGGCGGTGGCGGTGGCCCACCGCGGCGAACGCGCGGTCCGCTCCGCGGTGGTCATCGGCGGTTACCCGTGGACCGACCTGGCGCCCGAAGCGGTCGCCCTGGCGTTCGGCGCGTACGCGGCGGCCGACGGCGACTTCCGGGAGGCGGTGCTGACGGCCGTCAACATGGGCCGCGACGCGGACACGACGGCGGCGGTGGCGGGCGCCCTGTCCGGCGCGACCCAGGGGGTCTCCGCCATCCCCGTCGCCTGGGCGACGGCGATCGGCCCGGCGCGGGGCCGGTGCCTGCCGTCCATGGCGGGCCATCACGTCCTGGAGGTGGCCGACCTCCTCCTGCCGACCGCCCCCGCCGACCCGCCGCCCCCTCCCCTGCCGGCCACCTCCCAGCCACCCGAGCCCCTCACACCCCTTCCGACCGTCGCCCTTTCACCGGCGGCCCTCCAGACGGCCGGGCCCCTTCCACCCCTCCCGACCGTCGCCCCTTCACCGGCAGCCGTTCAGACGACCGGGCCCCTCCCGCCCTCGTCCTCCGCCTCCCAGCCGACGGACATCGTCACCCCGTCACCGGCAGCCCCCCAGCCGACCGAGCCCCTCCCGCCCTCGCCCTCCACCTCCCAGCCGACGGACATCGTCACCCCGTCACCGGCAGCCCCCCAGCCGACCGAGCCCCTCCCGCCCCCGCTCTGCTCCCCTCTGCCGGCCGAGGTGGGTGAGGGGCGGGGGTCCGGGGAGCGGAGCCCTCTGGTGGGGGCCGGGAACGCCGGGCAGGCGGACGGCGAGGGGCGGTCATGACGGCGCGGCGGATCGAGGGGCTCCTCCTGGGGCTCGCCGCGGGAGACGCCGCCGGCTGGCCCGCCGCCCGGCACCGAGCCGCCCGTATGCCCGAGTGGACCCGCCGCCTCACCCGGGAACTGGACACCTTCGCCGAGACGAACGCCACCACCACTCTCCCGGTGCCGATCGCCCTCAACCAGCCCCCCGAACCACTCCGCCTCGGCCCCTCCGACGACGCCGAGTGGGCGGTGTTCGCCGCGGAGGCCGTCCTGCGGGCCGGTGACGACGACGTCCTCGGCGACCTCAGCCGAGAACGCCGTACCCGCGCCGCCATCGACCTCACCTGGTCCGCCGTGGCCGCGGAGGTCGCCGCCGCGGCGGACCGCGCACCGGAGATCGAGTCGGCCGTGCTCCCCTTGCGCGCCCGTATCTCCGTCCGCGCCGGCCTCGGCAACCTCGCCGCCGGCCTGCGCCCGCCCGCCACCGGCCACGACAACCCGCACTACTTCGACGACGCGGCCTGCGTCCGCGCCTGCGTCCTCGCCGTGGCCCACCCCGGCGACCCGCAACAGGCCGCCGCGCTGGCCGAGTTCGACGCCCGCTACACCCAGGACGGCGACGGGGTGCACGGCGCCCGGGCCATGGCCGCGGCCCTCTCGCTCGCCCTCGCCGACGCGGACACGGACACCTGCGTCACCGCGGCGCTGGCCGAACTCCCGGCGGACACGGAGATCGGCCGCAACACCCGCCACGCACTCGCCCTGGCCGGGGACGGCGAGTCCGCCTTCGCCCTGGTCCCGCTCCTCGAACACCAGATCGTCGACCACGTCTACAGCTACGGCATCGCCGCCGCCGAGACCGTCCCCGTCGCGCTCGCCCTGGCCACCGCCGCCCGGGGACGCCTCGCGGAGGCCGTACCGGCCGCCGCCTGTCTGTCCCGGGTCGCCGACTCCGCCCCCGCCCTCGTCGGCGCGCTCACCGGCGCCCTCGGCGGTGGCGCGGCGGTGCCGGAGACCTGGCGGGACGCCTGCCGCGTCCTGTCCGGCTGCACCCTGCCCCGCCTCACCGGCACCGATCTGGTGGAACTCGCCGGACTCCTGGAAGCCGCGCAACCGGCCCGTCCAGGAGGATGATTCGGGGCATGACGCCCAAAGGAGAAGAAAGCAGCGGGCCGGGTTCGAGCGGTCTCGCCGACCGTGTCACCGGCGCCCTGGTGGGAGCCGCCGTCGGCGACGCCCTCGGCGGCCCGGTCGAGGGCTACTCCCCCGACCAGATCGCCGAGCGCCACGGCGGTCGCGTCCACGGGATCGTCGGCCCCTGGCACGGCGACGCCTGGCGCACCGCCCGCCCCATCGCGCCGTACCACAAGGGCGACGGGCACGTCACCGACGACACCCTGATGACGCACGCGCTGGTGCGGGTCTACGACCGCGTCCGCGACCACCTCGACGCGTACGCGGTCGCCGACCACCTGGTGCCGGACCTGATGACCAACCCCCGCTGGATCCCGGAGCTGGAGGCCGAGGCCCTGCCGCTGCACCGCCTCTTCCTCGCCGAGAAGTGGCTGGTGACCCGGCTCGCCTACGGTCACGCCGACCCCCGGGAGGCGGGCGCCGGCAACATCGTCAACTGCGGTGCCGCGATGTACATGGCCCCGGTCGGCCTGGTCAACGCGGCCCACCCGGCCGCCGCCTACGCCGAGGCGCTGGACGTCGCCGGAGCGCACCAGTCGTCGTACGGCCGGGAGGCCGCCGGTGTCTTCGCCGCGGCCGTGGCCGCCGCGACCGCGCCCGGCGCGACCCCGGACTCGGTGGTGACCGCCTGCCTGTCCCTGGCCAAGGACGGCACCCGCACCGCGATCGAGAAGGTCTGCGAAGTCGCCGCCCGCCACCGGGACTTCGAGTCGGCACTCGGTCCGCTGCGGGCGGCGGTGGCCCCGTACGACACCGTCGGCCCGGACTACCGCACCCCCTCGCTCGCCGCCCGCCGCCCCTCCCGGCTGCACTCCGTCGAGGAACTCCCCGTCGCGCTGGGCATGCTGGTCGTGTCCGGCGGCGACTACCGGCACGCCGTGCTCGGCTCGGTCAACTACGGCCGGGACTGCGACTCGATCGCGACCATGGCCGGTGCCCTCGCGGGCGCGCTCGGTTCGCCCGTCCCCGAGGAGTGGGCGAAGACGGTGGCCGACGCCAGCCGTCTGGACCTGTGGGCCCCCGCCCGGACACTCACCGAGGTCACGCTGGAGATCTTCGACCGGGACGTGCGCCGCCGGCGCGCCCACGAGCAGGCGTTCCGCGCGCTCGGAGGCCGGCCGTGCTCCGCCTGACCTGGGTCCAGCCGGAGGACCTGCTGGGCCACGAGCTGCGCCAGGCCCGCCTCGACGGGCGCGAGCCGTCGGCGATCGAGGCGCGCTGGGCGGCGGCCGGCGGCCCGAACGCGCCGGAGCGGGCGGGCGCGTCCGCGCACGGGGCGTCCCGCTATCTGCGGCTGCTCGCCGAGGACCTGCTGGACGAACTCGCCGACCTGCCCAGCCGCTTCGGTGAGGACGAGCCGACGGACCTGGCCCGGATCAAGGCGGCCTGCCCCGACTGGCCCGCCGCACGGTCCGCGACCGCGCCCGGCCCCCTCGCCCTGGAGGCCGCCTGGCTCGGCCGGGCCATCGGCTGTCTGCTCGGCAAGCCCGTCGAGAAGCTGCCCCTCGACGGCATCCGTGCCCTCGCCGGGGCGGCCGGGAACTGGCCCCTCGACGGCTACTTCACCGCCAGGGGGGTTCCGGCGGACCTGCTGGCCGCCCACCCGTGGAACCGCCGCTCGGCCGCCACCTCCCTCGCCGAGAACATCGACGGCATGCCCCAGGACGACGACCTCGACTACCCGCTGCTCAACCTGCTCCTGCTCCAGCGCCACGGAAGGGACTTCACCACCGACGACGTGGCCCGGCTCTGGCTCGAAGAGCTTCCGCCCGGCCGTACCTTCACCGCCGAGCGGCTCGCCCACCGCAATCTCCTGGCCGGCATCGAGCCCCCGCACACGGGCCGCCACCGCAACCCCTTCCGCGAGTGGATCGGCGCCCTGATCCGGGCCGACATGCACGGCTGGAGCAACCCCGGCGACCCGGCCGCCGCCGCCGAACAGGCGCACCGCGACGCGGTCCTCACCCACACCGCCAACGGCGTCTACGCCGCGATGTTCACGGCCGCCGTCATCGCCACGGCCGCCACCGGGACGCATGACGTCCACGCCTGTCTGCGCGCCGGCCGCGCGGTGGTCCCGGCCCGCTCCCGCCTGGCGACGGCCCTCGACCACGCCGTCCGACTGGCCGGTGCCACACG
This sequence comes from Streptomyces sp. NPDC042638, assembly GCF_040647235.1. NCBI lineage: Bacteria > Bacillati > Actinomycetota > Actinomycetes > Kitasatosporales > Streptomycetaceae > Streptomyces > Streptomyces sp. NPDC042638. The sequence goes on along the minus strand of NZ_JBEZBT010000002.1, from coordinate 74,918 downwards.
GGACTTCGACGAGGTCGTGGACGAGCTCCACGCCCGCTACGCCCCCGCCCACCACTGGGTCCACGCCCTGCCCAACGCCGCCCTGACCGCCGCCGCCCTCACCCACGCCGACGGCGACTTCACCGGCTCCGTCTGCCGTGCCGTGTCCGGTGGCTGGGACACGGACTCCAACGGTGCGACCGCCGGCAGCGTCGCCGGCCTCCTCGCCGGGTCCCCCGCCGCGCTCCCCGACCGCTGGCGGGCGCCGCTGAAGAACCGGCTCGCCACCACCGTCGCCGACTTCGACGGCACCGGCTTCGACACCCTCGCCCAGCTCACCCACCTGGAGGCGACCCGCTCATGACCCATATCGCCGTCCTCGGCAGCACGAACATGGACCTCGTCACCTATGTCGCCAGGGCCCCGCAGCGCGGGGAGACCGTGACGGGGCGGGAGTTCCGTACGATCCCCGGCGGCAAGGGCGCCAACCAGGCGATCGCCGCGGCCCGCGCCGGCGCCACCGTCTCGATGATCGGCGCGGTCGGCAACGACGCCTTCGGGGCGCGGCTGCGCGACGCCCTCGAACACTCCGGGGTGGACACCGACTTCCTGCGCACGGTGGAGGACCACTCCGGGACCGCGCACATCGTGGTGGACGACGAGGGCGGCAACGCGATCGTCGTCATCCCCGGCGCCAACGGCACCGTCGACCACCTCTCCCCGGGTGACGAAGGGGTGATCGCCACCGCCGACGCCCTGCTGCTGCAGCTGGAGATCCCCCTGGCGGCGGTGGTCGCGGGCGCGGAAGCGGCCCACCGGCACGGCGTCCGTACGGTCCTCACCCCCTCCCCGGTGCAGTCCCTGCCGTCCGGGCTGCTGGCCGTCACCGACCTGTTGGTGGCCAACGAGTACGAGGCGGTCACCCTCTCCGGCCACACCGACCCGCGCGACGCGGCAGCCGCCCTGCTGGACCTGGTGCCGGAGGTGGTCGTCACCCTGGGCGCGACGGGCTGTCTGTACCTGGCGCGGGGCACCGAGCCGCTCGTGGTGCCCGCGCCCCGGGTGACGGCCGTGGACTCCACGGGCGCGGGCGACACCTTCGTCGGCGCGCTCGCCGTGGCCCTGGCCGAGGAGAAACCGGTGCGCGAGGCGCTGTCCTGGGCGGCTGCCGCGGCCTCGATCTCCGTCCAGCGGGCCGGGGCGTCGGCGTCGATGCCGTACCGCCCGGAGATCGAGGCGCAGTACAGCGCATGACGACGACGACACGGACGCACCCGGCCCTGGACGGCCTGCGCGTGCTGGACCTGGCCACCCTCTTCGCCGGACCGATGGCCGCCACCCTGCTCGGCGACTTCGGCGCGGAGGTGATCAAGGTCGAGCATCCCCGGCGGCCCGACCCCTCGCGCGGCCACGGCCCGGCCAAGCACGGCGTCGGCCTGTGGTGGAAGGTGCTCGGCCGCAACAAGCGGACCCTCACCCTCGATCTGTCCACGTCCGGCGGCCGGGCCACCCTGCTGCGGCTCGCCGCCACCGCCGACGTGGTGATCGAGAACTTCCGGCCCGGCACCCTGGAGAAGTGGGACCTCGGCTGGCCCGAGCTGTCGGCGGCCAACCCCCGGCTGATCCTCACCCGGGTCACCGCCTTCGGCCAGTACGGCCCGTACGCCCACCGCCCCGGGTTCGGCACGCTCGCCGAGGCGATGAGCGGCTTCGCCGCGGTCACCGGTGAACCGGACGCACCCCCGACGCTGCCGCCCTTCGGTCTCGCCGACTCGATCGCGGGGCTGGCGACCGCGTTCGCCGTCCTGACGGCGCTGGCCGGCCGGGAGCGCACCGGGGCGGGCCAGGTCGTCGACATGGCGATCATCGAACCGATCCTGTCCGTCCTCGGCCCGCACCCCACCTGGTACGACCAGCTCGGATACGTCCAGGAGCGCACCGGGAACCGGTCCGCCAACAACGCCCCGCGCAACACCTACCGCACCGCCGACGGCTGCTGGATCGCCGTCTCCACCTCCGCCCAGTCGGTCGCCGAACGGGTGCTGCGCCTGGTGGGGCGCCCGGAGCTGACCGAGGAGCCGTGGTTCGCCACGGGCGCGGGCCGGGCCGCCCACGCCGATGTGCTGGACGAGGCGGTCGGCAGCTGGATCGCCGGCCGTTCCCGCGCCGAGGTGCTCGCGGCGTTCGAGAAGGCGGAGGCCGCGGCGGCCCCCGTCCAGGACGTCCGGGACGTGCTGGCGGACCCCCAGTACCAGGCCCTGGACACGGTCACCACCGTCGCCGATCCGGAGCTGGGCCCGCTGCGCATGCAGAACGTTCTCTTCCGCCTCTCGGCCACGCCCGGCGCGATCCGCTGGGCCGGCCGCCCGCACGGCGCCGACACGGACGCCGTGCTCACCGAACTCGGTCTCACCCCGGCCGACATCGCGGCCCTGCGCGCGGAGGGCGCCCTGTGACCCGCCACCCGCTCACCTGGCTCTACGTCCCCGGCGACCGCCCGCACGTCGTGGCCAAGGCCCTGGCGGCCGGCGCCGACGTGGTGGTGATCGACCTGGAGGACGCGGTCGCCCCGGACCGCAAGGAGCGCGCCCGCGCGGCCACCGCGGAACTGCTCGACGAGCCGCAGCCGGTCCCGGTGCACGTCCGTGTCAACGCCCTGGACGGCCCGTGGGCCGCGGCCGACCTCGCCGCGCTGGCCGGGCGGCCGGGTCTGTCCGGGCTACGGCTGCCGAAGGTGATGGGACCGGAGCAGGTACGGCAGGTCGCGGTGGCCACCCCGGTGCCGCTCTACGCGCTCCTGGAGTCGGCGCTCGGTATCGAGCACGCCTACGCCATCGCCACCGCCCACCCCGCGCTGCGGGGCATCTCCCTGGGCGAGGCGGACCTCCGGGCCGACCTCGGGGTACGGGCCGACGCGGGTCTCGACTGGCCGCGCTCGCGGGTGGTCGTCGCCGCCCGCGCGGCCGGCCTCGCCCCGCCTCCGCAGTCGGTCCACCCCGACATCCGGGACCTGGACGGCCTCGCCGCGTCCTGCGCCCGCGGCCGGGCCCTCGGTTTCCTGGGGCGAGCCGCGATCCACCCCCGGCAGCTGCCGGTGATCGAGCGGGCGTACCTGCCGACCCCGGCGGAGATCGAACACGCGGAGACGATCACCACGGCGGCGGCGGCCGACCAGGGTGCCCAGGCCCTGCCGGACGGCCGCTTCATCGACGCGGCGGTGGTGGCCATGGCCCGGCGGACGCTCTCCCTGGCCTACGGAGGCTGATCCCGCGCGCGAGGGCGGAGACCGGCGGCGCGGAGCCCTCGGTGACCCGTGGCGCACACACCGAGGGCGCCCGGCCGTTTCGAGGTGCGGCTGTCGCCGCCGTGGTCCGGGCGCCCTCGGTGTCGTGTCGGCTCTCGTCAGCTCTTCTTGGCCGACCCGGCCTCGTCCTTCGACAGTCCCACGGAGTCCCCGGCCTTCTCCTCGGAGTTGTCCGCCTTCTCCTCGGAGTTGTCGCCCCTGTCCTCGGAGTCCGCGGCCTCGGCACCGGTCTCCGCACCGTCGGAGACTCCCTCGGCGGAACCGTCGGAGACACCCTCGGCCGCACCGCCGGAGGCGACCGCGGCCGGTTCGACCACCGCTTCGCGCCCCGGGCGCTTCTTCGCCGACAGCACGATGTACAGCACCGCCAGAACGAAGACGCCCAGCGCGGTCCAGTCGTTGAGGCGGAGGCCCAGGATGTGGTGGGCGTCGTCCACCCGCATGTACTCGATCCAGCAGCGGCCCACGCAGTACGCGGCGACGTACAGCGCGAACGCCCGTCCGTGGCCCAGCCGGAAGCGGCGGTCCGCCCAGATCACCAGCAGGCCCACACCGACGCACCACAGGGACTCGTACAGGAAGGTCGGGTGGTAGTAGCCCGGTACCCGGCCGCCTTCGGCGGAGGTGATGTGCAGCGCCCAGGGGACGTGGGTCTCACGGCCGTACAGCTCCTGGTTGAACCAGTTGCCCCAGCGGCCGATGGCCTGTGCGAACGCGATGCCGGGGGCGACGGCGTCGGCGTACGCGGGCATCGGGATGCCCCGGCGCCGCGCGCCGATCCAGGCGCCGAGCGCGCCGAGCGCGATCGCGCCCCAGATGCCCAGGCCGCCCTCCCACACCTTGAAGGCGTCCACCCAGTCACGGCCCTCGCTGAAGTACAGCTCGTAGTCCGTGATCACGTGGTAGAGCCGGCCGCCGACGAGGCCGAACGGCACGGCCCAGACGGCGATGTCGGCGACCGTGCCGGACTGCCCGCCACGGGCGATCCAGCGCCTGTTGCCGAGCCAGACGGCGACGAAGACGCCGATGATGATGCAGAAGGCGTAGCCGCGCAGCGGGATGGGGCCGAGATACAGCACCCCGTGCGACGGGCTGGGGATGTAGGCAAGGTTCATGGCAAGTCCGACGCTACCGTGCCGGGCCGTGGGGACGGTAAACAGCCCGGCTACGGGTCCATAACAGGGGCGGGGGAAATCGCCTATCCCCGGGCGGCCGACTCCACCATCTGCTTGAGCTTGGCCGGGGTCATGGTCTGGTCCTCGTAGATGTTCTTGCCGCCGAGCAGCACCGTGGGCGTGCCGTTGAAGCCGCCGGCTCGGAACGCCTGGTTGGACTTGTCCACCCAGGTGTCGTGGGTACCGTCCTTGACGCACTTCTGGAAGGCGGGCGTGTCCAGGCCCTTCACCTTGCCCGCCAGCGCGATCAGCCTGGCGTTGTCCGCGAGGGCGTCGTCGGTCTCCTTGGGCTGGTTCGCGTACAGCACGTCGTGGTAGTCGCGGAACTTTCCGGCGTCCTGGGCGCAGGCCGCGGCGTTGGCGGCGCGCAGGGAGCCGCTGCCGCCGAGGTTGCCGTCGATCAGCCGGACCAGGTGGTACTCGATTCTGAGCTTGCCGGCGTCGGCCAGTTCGTGGAGCGTCGGCCGGTACGCCGTCTCGAAGGCCTGGCAGGCCGGGCAGCGGAAGTCCTCCCAGACGGTGAGCGTCGACTTGGCGCCGTCCTTGCCCACCGGGATCGCGAGGCTGTCCTTGCCCTGCGCGCCCGAGGGTGCCACGGCCGGGCCCGCGCTGCCGCCCTTGTGCTTGCCCGCGTTCGCGGCGACCACGCCGATCACCGCCGCGAGGCCCAGGACGCAGACGACGCTCGCGCCCACGATCAGCGTGCGCCGTCGCTTGTCCGAGGCCTTCTGCTTCTCGCGCTCGACCGCCAGCCGCTCCCGGGCGGTGCGCTTTCCGTCACGGTTCTTCTCGCTCACACCCCCAGAACGAACCGGGGAGGCGCAGCGCGCCTCCCCGGCCGGAGGTCCACCCGTTCGGGTGACCGAATCATCCGAGACAGGACATCGCGGCGGGCTACGCCTGTCCGCGCACGCCCTGTGCCAGCCGGCCGGCCAGCTCACGGACCGCCGCGAGACCGGAGGCGTGGTCCGGGGCGTCCAGCATCCGCTTCACGAACGCCGAGCCGACGATGACCCCGTCGGCGAAGCCGGCGACCTCGGCGGCCTGGGTCGCGTCGGAGACGCCGAGCCCGACACAGACGGGCAGGCCGGTGCCCGTGCCGCGGGTGCGCCGGACCAGGTTCTCGGCCTGCGCCCCGACGGACGCGCGGGTGCCGGTCACCCCCATGAGGGAGGCCGCGTAGACGAAGCCGCTGCCCGCCGCGGTGATCTCGGCGAGCCGCTCGTCCTTGCTGCTCGGCGCCACGACGAAGATCGTCGCGAGTCCGTGCTTGTCGGCGTGCTCGCGCCACAGCGCCGACTCCTGCACCGGCAGGTCGGGCAGGATGCAGCCGGCGCCGCCGGCCTCGGCCAGCTCGGCGGTGAAGCGCTCGACGCCGTAGCGGTCGATGGGATTCCAGTACGTCATGACGAGCACCGGCTTCCGGGTGGCCTCGTAGGCCTCCCGGACCGTCCGCATGACGTCGGCGATCTTCACGCCGCCCCGCAGGGCGATGTCGTCGGCGGTCTGGATGACCGGGCCGTCGAGCACCGGGTCGCTGTGCGGCAGGCCCACCTCGACGACGTCGGCGCCGCCGTCGAAGACGGCCTTGACCGCCTCGATGCCGCCGTCCACGGTCGGGAACCCGGCCGGGAGGTAGGCGATGAGCGCGGAGCGGCCCTCGGCCTTGGCACTCGCGAGGGTGTCGGTCAACAGCTGGACGTTCCCGCTCACTTGGCGTCCCCCTCGATCTCGGCGGTGTCGGCCTCGTCGGCGGCCACCTCGGCGTCGGTGTCGTAGAGGCCGAAGTAGCGGGCGGCGGTGTCCATGTCCTTGTCGCCGCGGCCGGAGAGGTTGACGACGATCAGGCCGTCCTTGCCCAGCTCCCTGCCGACCTCCAGGGCACCGGCGAGCGCGTGGGCGCTCTCGATGGCCGGGATGATGCCCTCGGTACGGGACAGCAGGCGCAGGGCCTGCATGGCCGCGTCGTCGGTGATCGCGCGGTACTCGCCGCGGCCGGAGTCCTTCAGGTAGGAGTGCTCGGGGCCGATGCCCGGGTAGTCCAGACCGGCCGAGATCGAGTACGGCTCGGTGATCTGGCCCTCCTCGTCCTGCAGGACGTAGGAGCGGGAGCCGTGCAGGATGCCGGGCTCGCCCGCGGTCAGGGTGGCCGCGTGCTCCCCGGTCTCGATGCCGTGCCCGGCGGGCTCGCAGCCGATCAGGCGGACGCCCTCGTCGGGGATGAAGGCGTGGAAGAGGCCGATGGCGTTGGAGCCGCCGCCGACGCAGGCGACGGCGGCGTCCGGGAGGCGGCCGGCGCGCTCCAGGAGCTGACGGCGGGCCTCGACGCCGATGACCCGGTGGAAGTCGCGGACCATGGCCGGGAAGGGGTGCGGGCCGGCGACCGTGCCGAACAGGTAGTGGGTGCGGTCGACGTTGGCGACCCAGTCGCGGAAGGCCTCGTTGATGGCGTCCTTGAGGGTGCGGCTGCCGGACTTCACGGCGACGACCTCGGCGCCCAGCATGCGCATGCGGGCCACGTTCAGGGCCTGGCGCTCGGTGTCGATCTCGCCCATGTAGATGGTGCAGTCGAGCCCGAACAGCGCGCAGGCGGTGGCCGTCGCGACGCCGTGCTGGCCGGCGCCGGTCTCGGCGATGACCCGGGTCTTGCCCATGCGCCTGGTGAGCAGGGCCTGGCCGAGCACGTTGTTGATCTTGTGCGAGCCGGTGTGGTTGAGGTCCTCGCGCTTGAGGAACACGCGGGCGCCGCCCGCTTCCGCGGCGAACCGGGGGACCTCGGTGAGGGAGCTGGGGCGGCCGGTGTAGTTGACCAGCAGGTCGTCGAGCTCCCGGGCGAACTCGGGGTCGTGCTTGGCCTTGTCGTACTCGACGGCGACCTCGTCCACGGCCGCCACGAGGGCCTCCGGGATGAACTTGCCGCCGAACGCGCCGAAGTAGCCCTCGGCGCTGGGGACCTGGCCCTCCGGGTCAGGGATGAAGAACTCGCTGGGCATGCGGAAACCTCACGGTGAGTGCGGAAGAAGAACACGAATCGCCGTGGGGCGGGAGGATGTCGAACGGCCTTCAGATGGTGTGCGGCCGGCCGCGCAGTTCCCCGCGCCCCCCTGGGGCGCGCTGCCATCGACGTCCGTTCACCTGGCCCGGCTCGTCACCGATGACGTAGCGCACGCGACGGCCGTGCACGCGGCGGGCCGGCGCACGGCAGCCTCGGGGACGGCAGCCGCGCGCGAGGCGGGCGTACCGGTCCACGGTCGTCATGGTGGGAGTCATCGCAGCCAAGCCTAGCGGGGTCAGCCGCGCCCGTGCCGCAGCGCCGGGTGTTCGCCCGCCGCCACCAGGTCGGCCACCGCCGCCTTCGGGTCGCGGCCGGTGACCAGGGATTCGCCGACCAGCACCGCGTCGGCGCCCGCGTTGGCGTAGGCGATCAGGTCGTGCGGTCCGCGCACCCCGGACTCCGCCACCGTGACGACGCCCTCCGGGATCTCCGGGGCGACCCGCTCGAACGTGCCGCGGTCGACCTCCAGGGTCTTCAGGTTGCGCGCGTTGACACCGATGACCTTGGCGCCCGCGTCCACCGCCCGCTCGACCTCGTCCTCGTCGTGCACCTCGACCAGGGGGGTCAGGCCGATGGACACCGCCCGCTCGATCAGCGACTCCAGGGCCGGCTGGTCCAGGGCGGCCACGATCAGCAGCGCGAGGTCGGCGCCGTAGGCGCGGGCCTCCCACAGCTGGTAGGAGGTGACGATGAAGTCCTTGCGCAGCACCGGGATGTCCACCCGCGCGCGGACGGCCTCCAGGTCGGCCAGGGAGCCGCCGAAGCGGCGCTGTTCGGTGAGGACGGAGATGACGGCCGCGCCGCCCGCCTCGTAGTCCGCCGCGAGCCCGGCCGGGTCGGCGATCGCGGCCAGCGCGCCCTTGGAGGGGCTGGAGCGCTTGACCTCGCAGATCACCTTGACGCCGTCGCCCTTGAGCGCGGCCACCCCGTCCTTGGCGGCGGGGGCCTTGGCCGCGCGCTCCTTGAGCTCGTCGAGGCTGACGCGTGCCTGCCGCTCCGCGAGGTCGGCACGGACTCCGTCGATGATCTCGTCGAGCACACTCACGCGAGCGGCCCCCTTTCAGACGGTGGTTCCTTCAGGTTCGGAAAACCTGGGGTCAATGCGATGGTATCCGCAGGAACGCCGAGGCTTCGCATCCGGTGGAGGCCCGGTCCCACTACCTGGACGTCCGCTGTTCGATCAAGGGTGCAGCCGGCCACCGAACGGCAGGTTCCGGACGACGGTGAACACCAGCAGCAACGCGCCCACGGTCCACAGGTGCGCCGGTCCGAGGCCGAGCCGCAGCGGCCGGCCGCGTGCCGTGCGGATCGTCCAGACGGTCCACAGCACGGCGAAGCCCAGGTAGGCCGCCACGCCCGCCGCGTTGTCCCGCAGGGCGGCCGGCAGGTCGCCGTGGACGAAGGCGTGCGCGCTGCGCAGTCCGCCGCAGCCGGGGCAGTACAGGCCGGTGAGCCGGTACAGGGGGCAGACGGGGTAGTGGCCGGGTTCGTTCGGGTCGACGGCGCCGACGTAGGCGAAGGCCCCGGCGACGGCCGCGAGCAGCCCCACGGGGACGGCGAGCCGCCGCCGGACGGGGACGGTGGACGGTCCCGGGCCCGCTTCGCTCCGGGGTGCCTGTGCGGGGACGGCAGGACTGTCGGCGTTCACGTCGGCATTCTGCCCCGGCGGTCCGGCGCACGCGCGCGCAGCGGGTTCGCCGGAGCGGGGCCCGTGGACGACGAGGGGCGGCCCCGCACCTCCGCGGTGCCGGGCCGCCCCTCGGGGGAAGCTCTGCGCTCAGCTCTCCGCGGCGACCGGCTCGCGGGTCACCGCGGGGGCGTTGTGCGGGAGCGGACGGGACTCTTTGGGCTGGCCGAGGCCCATGGCGCGCATGACGGCGCCGACCACGCCACCGAGGAGCACGATCGCCATGCCGGCCCAGAAGCCGACGGGCTGGGCCATCACCATGAAGGCGCCCGCGACGCAGAAACCGATGAAGGCGATGGTGACGCCGGTCCAGGCGGCCGGGGTGTGACCGTGGCTGCTGCCCGCCATGACTTGCTCCTCGTTGCTGTGTACGTGTGGTAGGTCCGAGCCGGACGCTCGTCGTCCATTGTCCCGTACGCGTGCGCGTGCCGGACGCGGGGGTGGCGTCTGGTTCACCACATCCGGTTCAGGCGCCCGTGGGGTCCTCGCCCCGATCCAGGGCCTTCCAGATCTCCTCGGGCCGCTCGGGGTCGGCCGGCCGGGCCGTGCGCCGGGGGCGGTCGGTGCCGCGCTCGTAGCGGCCGGACATCGCGGGCCACCGGCCGCCGTAGCGCAGGGCGAGCAGACCGGCGAGCAGGATCAGCAGCCCGCCGACGGCGGCGACGTAGGGCCAGGCGGTGTGGCTGAGGGCGTCCACGGTCGCGGAGGTGTCGCCGCTGACCTTGGCGGCCTTCTCGTCCAGCACCGAGCTGTCGGAGGCGCTCACGAGGGCCGCGACGGCGATCCCGGCGCCGGACAGCGCGAGCAGCCCGGAGACGAGGAGCCGGCCGGCCCTGCGGACGGCGAAGACGGCGACGAGCGCGGCGAGGCCCACTATGGCGAGGGCCGCGGGGACGCCCGTGACGTCACTGCCCCTGGCGGTCAGCGGGAACCCGCCGCCGGCCACCGTCGCGGTGCCCTCCGCCCAGCGCTGCCGGGTCGCGAGCAGCACCACGGCCGCGCCGAGCGCGCCGGACAGAAGGGCCACGGCGAGGCTCCGCCGGCCGGACCGGGCGGGCGCGGCGGCGTTCGAGCGGGGGTGAGGTACGGCTGTCACGTACTCCACTATCGCCTGAACCCCGGGCGGACCGTCACCCGGGGTTCCTCTGCGGGGCGTGGGAAACGCCCTATCGCCCGAGCCGGTTCGCCGTGTGCACGGCCCGCAGTACCGCGGCGGCCTTGTTGCGGCACTCCTGGTCCTCCGCGACCGGGTCGGAGTCGGCGACGATGCCCGCTCCGGCCTGGACGTAGGCCGTGCCGTCGCGGAGCAGGGCCGTTCGGATGGCGATCGCGGTGTCGGAGTCGCCGGCGAAGTCCAGGTAGCCGACGCAGCCGCCGTACAGGCCGCGCCGGGACGGCTCCAGTTCGTCGATGATCTGCATCGCGCGGGGCTTGGGGGCACCGGAGAGGGTGCCGGCCGGGAAGCAGGCGGTGAGCACGTCGAAGGCCGTGCGGCCGGGGGCGACCTTGCCGGTGACGGTGGAGACGATGTGCATCACGTGCGAGTAGCGCTCGATGGACATGAAGTCGACCACCTCGACCGAGCCGGGCTCGCAGACCCGGCCGAGGTCGTTGCGGCCGAGGTCGACCAGCATCAGGTGTTCGGCGCGCTCCTTGGGGTCGGCGAGCAGTTCCTCGGCGAGGGCCTGGTCCTCCTGCGGGGTGGCGCCGCGGTGCCGGGTGCCGGCGATGGGGTGGACCATCGCGCGCCCGTCCTCCACCTTCACCAGCGCCTCCGGGGAGGAGCCGACGACGTCGAACCCGTCGAGGCGGAACAGGTACATGTACGGCGAGGGGTTGGTGGCCCGCAGGACCCGGTAGACGTCCAGGGCGCTCGCCGTGCACGGGGTCTCGAAGCGCTGGGAGGGCACGACCTGGAACGCCTCGCCGGCGCGGATGCGCTCCTTGACGTCCTCGACCGCCCGCTGGAAGTCGGGGCCGCCCCACAGGGCGGTGTACTCGGGCAGTTCGGAGGGCGGCAGGACGGCCGGGGGCTGGGCGACCGCGCGCGTGAGGTCGGCCTCCATGGCGTCGAGCCGGGCCACGGCGTCCGCGTACGCCTCGTCGACGCCCGTGTCCAGGTCGTTGTGGTTGATCGCGTTGGCGATCAGCAGGACCGAGCCCTCCCAGTGGTCCATGACGGCGAGGTCGCTGGTCAGGAGCATCGTCAGCTCGGGCAGCCGCAGGTCGTCGCGCTCGCCGGGGCCGATCTTCTCCAGGCGGCGGACGATGTCGTAGCCCAGGTAGCCGACCATGCCGCCGGTGAAGGGCGGCAGGCCCTCCTGGTGGGGGGTGTGCAGGGCCTGGAGGGTGGCGCGCAGGGCCACGAGGGGGTCGCCGTCGGTGGGGACGCCGACGGGCGGGGTGCCGAGCCAGTGGGCCTGTCCGTCGCGCGCGGTGAGCGTGGCGGCGCTGCGGACGCCGACGAAGGAGTAACGGGACCAGGACCGGCCGTTCTCCGCGGACTCCAGCAGGAAGGTGCCGGGGCGCTCGGCGGCGAGCTTGCGGTAGAGCGCGACCGGGGTGTCGCCGTCGGCGAGGAGCTTGCGCGTGACCGGGATGACGCGGCGGTCGGTGGCCAGCTTGCGGAAGGTCTCTAGGTCCATGGCGGCTGACCTCACTGATCGGATCCGGGCGCGGCGGAATCCGCGTCCTTGAGCAGTACGTCCTCGTCGAAGCAGGTGCGCGCGCCGGTGTGGCAGGCGGCGCCCACCTGGTCGACCCGGACCAGCAGCGTGTCGGCGTCGCAGTCCAGCGCGACGGACCTCACCCACTGGAAGTGGCCGGAGGTGTCGCCCTTGACCCAGTACTCCTGGCGGCTGCGCGACCAGTAGGTGCAGCGGCCGGTGGTCAGCGTGCGGTGCAGTGCCTCGTCGTCCATCCAGCCGAGCATGAGCACCTCGCCGGTGTCGTACTGCTGGGCGATGGCGGGGAGGAGGCCGTCGGCGCCGCGCTTCAGCCGCGCGGCGATCTCCGGGTCGAGGCTGCTGGGCCGGGGGGTACCGGTCGTACTGGTCATGGATGCCATTGTGCCGCGCGGCACCGGCAGGACCGGTGCCGTGTCCAGTGCGCGGACTCGGCGCCTGGCCGTAGGCTTTCACCATGTCGACCTTCGCCAAGCGTGAACGGCTCCTGCTCGCCGACCTCTTGGAAACCGTCGGACCGGACGCAGAGACCCTCTGCGAGGGCTGGCGGACCCGGGACCTGGCGGCGCACGTGGTCGTGCGGGAGCGCCGCCCGGACGCGGCCGGGGGCACACTGATCAAGCAGCTTGCGCCACGCCTGGAGAAGGTGATGGCCGAGTACACCGCGAAGCCGTACGAGGAGCTGATCCAGCTGATCCGTACCGGCCCGCCGCGCTTCTCGCCCTTTCAGCTCAAGCAGGTCGACGAGGCGGCCAACATCATCGAGTTCTACGTCCACACGGAGGACGTCCGCCGTGCGCAGCCGGACTGGAGCCGGCGGGAGCTGGACCCGGTGTTCCAGGACGCGCTGTGGTCCCGGCTGGAGCGGACCGCGCGGCTGGTGGGCCGGGGCGTGCCGACGGGTCTGGTGCTGCGCCGCCCGGACGGCCAGACGGTGGTGGCGCACCGGGGCGCCCCGGTGGTCACGGTGACCGGTGAGCCGTCGGAGCTGCTGATGTTCGCGTACGGCAGGCAGAGCGCGGCCAGGGTGGAGCTGGAGGGCGACGGGGACGCGATCACGAAGCTGCACGAGTCCAGGCAGCTGGGCATCTGAGAGGACCCGCCGCATGATCAAGGTCGCGATGACGAGCGTGTACGTGGACGACGTGGCGAAGGCGCACGCCTTCTACACGGAGGTCCTCGGCTTCGAGACCCGCAGCCACATGGACCTCGGGGGCGGCACGCTGTTCGTGACGGTCGGGGCGCGGGAGGGGGCCCAGCCGGATCTCCAGCTGCTGCTGGAGCCCGGGCAGGGCCCGATCGCGGAGCCGTACCGCAGGGCGGTGCACGAGGCGGGGCTGCCGTGCATCGTCTTCTCCGTGGACGACATCCAGGGCGAGTACGAGCGGCTGTGCGACCTCGGCGTCCGGTTCACGCATCCTCCGCAGGAGCAGGGCCCGGTGCTGGCGGCGGTGTTCGACGACACGGTGGGCAATCTGGTGCAGCTGGTTCAGCCGAAGGGGTGAGGCGCCGTCAGCCGGGCAGCTCGGCCCGGCGCAGGGCCGGTACGACGAGGGCGACGGCCCCGCCGAGTCCGCACACGGCGGCGCTGACGGCGTAGACCGGGCCGAGCCCGAAGGCGCCGATCGCGGCGGCGGCGAAGGGCATGCTGAGCGGGGTGAGGCCGAGGCTGACGAGGCTGGAGACGGCGGTGACGCGGCCCAGGAACGCGGGCTCGGTCTGGGTCTGCAGCAGGGCCCCGCACAGTGCGCCGCTGAGCCCGGTGAGCAGTCCGACGAGCAGGGCCGTGCCGACGGCCGCGGCCACGGTCGGCGCCAGGGCGAGGGCGCCGACGGCGGCGGAGCCCGCGACGCACGCGCAGCCGGTGACGAGCCCCGCCCGTGGCAGCCGGCCGCGCACGGTCAGCAGCAGTGAGGCGGCGCCCGCGCCGGCGCCGAACCCCGCGAGGATCCAGCCCATGCCGGAGGCGCCCCAGCCGCGCCGGTCGGCGAGCAGGGTCAGGCCGACGTTCAGGGGGCCGACGAAGCCCAGGTCGCCGAGGGCGATGGCCACCATCAGCGGGGCGAGGACGCGGTGGCGGCGGATGTAGCGCAGGCCGGCCGCCAGGTCGTTCCAGGCGGTGGAGTTCCCGGCCGCGGGCAGGTCGCGCATCCGTACGGAGAGCAGCAGCGGTACCGAGAGGGCGATGAGCGCCCCGGCGAGCGTGAAGGCCGCGGCCGCGCCGCCGAGGGCCACGCCGAGTCCGCCGAGGGGGGCGCCGACCACGCTGGAGAAGCGGATGGCGAGGCCGCGCATGCCCTGGACCCGGGCGAGCTGGTCCTTCTCGGTGAGCCGGGCCGGCAGGGCGCCCACGGCGGGCATGAAGACGGCGTCGACGGTGCCGAAGACCAGCGCCAGCAGGGCCAGCGGCCACAGTCCCGGGCTGCAGGCGAACAGCAGGGCGGCCACGGCGAGGACGGCGGCGCAGCGGACGGCGTCACTGCCGATGACGACCCGGCGTGGTCCGAAGCGGTCGGCGATCACGCCTCCGCCGAGCATCAGCACGGCCCTGGGCAGTGCGCTGGCGGACATCACGAGTCCGGCCTGAGCGGGGGTGCCGGCCTGGACGGCGGCCCAGGACAGGGCGAGGTAGTAGACGCTGTCGCCCAGCATCGAGGAGGTGTAGGCGGCGAGCCAGCGCAGGACGTTGGGGTCGCGGTGGGCCCGCGCGGTCGCCGGCGGTACGAGCGTGGCGGTCACGGCAAGGGTGTCCTCTCAGGCGCGGAACGGGAAGCCGTACACGTGCAGCGCGACGTGCTCGCGCCCTGTGGTGTCGCCGGCGGCCTCACGGGCGCGGCCCTGCTCGTCGTAGCGCTTGACCAGGTCGCGCAGGTCCTTCTTCAGGTCGGCCAGTTCACCGGCCGTGAGCCGCAGAAGGGACTCGGAGTCGTAGGCCGCCTGGCTCCACTCCGGCCCCCAGTGGGCGCGCTCGTCCAGGTAGGTCCGGTGCATCTCGGTGCGCTGGTCCAGGAACAGCCGGGAGGCCGCCAGGTGCGCGGTCACCTGCTCGGGGGCGTCCCGGAAGTCCTCCCCGTGGATGGACACACCGTCCGAGGACGGCTGCCACCAGCGCTCACGCCCGTCCGCGCTGCGCGGCTCGGCCTCCTCCACCAGCCCGTGCTCGGCCAGCTTGCGCAGGTGGTAGCTGACCAGGGAGACGGCCTCGTCGACCTGTTCGGCCAGCTGCGATGCGGTGGCGACCTCCGCGACGAAGAGCAGGCGGTAGAGCTTCATGCGCAGGGGGTGGGCGAGGGCTTTCAGGGTGCCCACGTCCGTGATCCGGCGGTCCTCTTCACGAGCCATACCCCGAACCCTAGATACGAAAGGAATATTGCGCAATAGATGTTGCGCAATATTCCTTTCGTATCCGCGCAAGGAAGAGCCCCGGCCACCGGCCGGGGCTCTTCGCGACCTCTACCTGACGGGGTGCCCAGCCCCCCGCAGCGTCTCCTTCACCTCGCCGATCCGCAGGTCGCCGAAGTGGAACACCGACGCGGCCAGCACCGCGTCCGCGCCCGCCGCGACGGCCGGCGGGAAGTCGGCCAGCTTGCCGGCGCCGCCGGAGGCGATCACCGGGACGCTCACGTGCTTGCGCACCGCCGCGATCATCTCCAGGTCGTAGCCGTCCCTGGTGCCGTCGGCGTCCATCGAGTTCAGCAGGATCTCGCCCGCGCCCAGCTCGGCGGCCCGGTGCGCCCACTCGACGGCGTCCATGCCGGTGCCGCGGCGACCGCCGTGGGTCGTGACCTCGAAGGAGCCGGATCCGGTGCGCCGCGCGTCCACCGAGAGGACGAGCACCTGGCGCCCGAAGCGCTCGGCGATCTCGCGGATCAGGTCGGGGCGGGCGATCGCGGCGGTGTTCACGCCCACCTTGTCCGCGCCCGCCCGCAGCAGCCTGTCCACGTCCTCGGCCGTGCGGACGCCGCCGCCCACCGTCAGCGGGATGAACACCTGCTCGGCGGTGCGGCGCACCACGTCGTACGTCGTCTCCCGGTCGCCCGAGGACGCGGTGATGTCCAGGAACGTCAGCTCGTCGGCGCCCTCGGCGTCGTACACCTTCGCCATCTCGACGGGGTCGCCCGCGTCGCGCAGGTTCTGGAAGTTGACGCCCTTGACGACCCGGCCGTTGTCCACGTCCAGGCAGGGAATCACTCGTACGGCCAGGGTCATGCGGACACTCCTCGGAACGCCTCCACCTCGACCTCGACGACCAGGCTGGGGTCCACGAATCCGGAGACGATGATCATGGATGAGGCGGGCCGGACGGTGTCGAACAGCTCCTTGTGAGCACGGCCGACCTCGTCGACGTCCCGGGCGTGCGTGATGTACATGCGCGTCCGCACCACGTCGTCACGGCCGAGACCCACCTGCTCGAGGGCCGCCAGGGCGACCTTGAAAGCGTTGACCGCCTGCTCATGGGGGCCGCCCCCGGCGATCTGCCCGTCCACGATGGACGTGCAGCCCGAGACCAGCACCAGGCCGTTCGGCAGCTCCACCGCACGGGAGTAGCCGAACTGCTCCTCCCAGGGCGCACCGGTCGACACGCGTCGGATGTCGCTCACTCGGCCACCGCCTCCAACGCCTCTTCCAGGGTGAACGCCTTCGCGTACAGGGCCTTGCCGACGATCGAGCCCTCGACACCGAGGGGTACCAGCTCGGCGATGGCGCGGAGGTCGTCCAGCGACGACACGCCGCCGGACGCCACGACCGGACGGTCCGTGGCCGCGCAGACGTTCTTCAGCAGCTCCAGGTTCGGGCCCTGGAGCGTGCCGTCCTTGGCGATGTCGGTGACGACGTAGCGGGCGCAGCCCTCGTTGTTCAGGCGCTCCAGCGTCTCGTAGAGGTCGCCGCCGTCGCGGGTCCAGCCGCGGCCGCGCAGGGTCGTGCCGCGCACGTCCAGGCCGACGGCGATCTTGTCGCCGTGGTCGGCGATGACCTTGGCGACCCACTCGGGGGTCTCCAGGGCGGCGGTGCCGAGGTTCACCCGGGTGCAGCCGGTGGCGAGGGCGGCGGCGAGGGTGTCGTCGTCGCGGATGCCGCCGGACAGCTCCACCTTGATGTCCATCGCCTTGGCCACCTCGGCGATCAGCGCGCGGTTGTCGCCGGTGCCGAACGCGGCGTCCAGGTCGACCAGGTGCAGCCACTCGGCGCCGGAGCGCTGCCAGGCGAGGGCGGCCTCCAGCGGCGAGCCGTAGGAGGTCTCGGTCCCGGACTCGCCGTGCACGAGACGGACGGCCTGCCCGTCGCGGACGTCGACGGCGGGGAGGAGTTCGAGCTTGGCCATGGTCTACAGGGTTCCGATCCAGTTGGTGAGGAGCTGGGCGCCGGCGTCGCCGGACTTCTCGGGGTGGAACTGCGTGGCCCACAGGGCGCCGTTCTCCACGGCGGCCACGAACGGCTTGCCGTGCGTCGACCAGGTGACCTTGGGGGCCTCGATCACCGGGTTGTGGCTCTCCAGGGCCCAGTCGTGGACGGCGTAGGAGTGCACGAAGTAGAAGCGGGCGTCGGCGTCGAGGCCGGCGAACGCCTGCGAGCCGGCCGGGGCGTCCACGGTGTTCCAGCCCATGTGCGGGACGACGTCGGCCTGGAGGGGCTCGACCGTGCCGGGCCACTCGTCCAGGCCGTCGGTCTCCACGCCGTGCTCGATGCCGCGCGCGAAGAGGATCTGCATGCCGACGCAGATGCCCATGACCGGGCGGCCGCCGGACAGCCGGCGGTCCACGACCCAGTCACCGCGGGCCTCGCGCAGGCCCCGCATACAGGCGGCGAAGGCACCGACGCCCGGCACCAGCAGGCCGTCGGCGTTCATCGCCTTGTCGAAGTCGCGCGTGATCTCGACGTCGGCGCCCACGCGCGCGAGGGCGCGCTCGGCGGACCGGATGTTGCCGAAGCCGTAGTCGAAGACGACGACCTTCTTCGGCACGCTCATCAGCTCCACACCTCCAGTCGCATGACACCCGCGACCAGGCACATGGCCGCGCCGATGGAGAGCAGCACGATCAGGCTCGTGGGCATCTTCTGCTTGACGAAGGAGATGATCCCGCCGACGAGGAAGAGGCCGACGACGATCAGGATGGTGGACAGACCGTTCATGGGGTTTACAGCGCGCCCTTCGTCGACGGGAGGATGCCGGCCGCGCGCGGGTCGCGCTCGGAGGCGTAGCGCAGTGCCCGGGCCAGCGCCTTGAACTGGCATTCCACGATGTGGTGGGCGTTGCGGCCGTACGGCACGTGCACGTGCAGCGCGACCTGTGCCTGGGCGACGAAGGACTCCAGGATGTGCCGGGTCATCGTCGTGTCGTACTCGCCGATCATCGGCGCCATCTTCTCGGGCTCGGTGTGCACGAGGTAGGGGCGGCCGGAGAGGTCGACGGTGACCTGGGCGAGGGACTCGTCCAGCGGGACCGTGCAGTTGCCGAAGCGGTAGATGCCCACCTTGTCGCCGAGGGCCTGCCTGAAGGCGGCGCCCAGCGCGAGGGCGGTGTCCTCGATGGTGTGGTGGGAGTCGATGTGCAGGTCGCCGTCGGTCTTCACGGTCAGGTCGAACAGACCGTGCCGGCCCAGCTGGTCGAGCATGTGGTCGTAGAAGCCGACGCCGGTGGCGATGTCGGTCCGCCCGGTGCCGTCGAGGTCTATCTCGACGAGGACCGAGGTCTCCTTGGTGGTGCGCTCCACACGTCCTACGCGGCTCATACCTGGGACTCCTTCTTGACTTCACGGACCGCGTCGAGGAACGCGTCGTTCTCTTCGGGGGTGCCGGCGGACACCCGCAGCCACCCCGGCACGCCGTTGTCCCGGACCAGGACGCCGCGGTCGAGGATCCTCCGCCAGACCTCGTGGGCGTCCTCGAAGCGGCCGAACTGCACGAAGTTGGCGTCGGACGCGGTGACCTCGTAGCCGATCGCGCGCAGCTCGGTGACCAGCCGGTCCCGCTCCGACTTGAGCTGCTCGACATAGCCCAGCAGCGTGTCGGTGTGCTCCAGCGCGGCCAGCGCGGTCGCCTGGGTGATCGCCGACAGGTGGTACGGCAGCCGGACGAGCTGTACGGCGTCCACGACCGCCGGGTCGGCGGCGAGGTAGCCGAGGCGCAGACCGGCCGCGCCGAACGCCTTGGACATGGTCCGGGAGACGACCAGGTGGGGACGGCCCGCCAGCAGCGGCAGCAGCGAGTCGCCGTGGCTGAACTCGACGTACGCCTCGTCCACGATCACCATCGACGGCTTGGCCGCCTGCGCCGCCTCGTACAGCGCGAGCACCGTCTCCGGCGGGATCGCGTTGCCGGTGGGGTTGTTGGGGGTGGTGAGGAAGACGACGTCGGGCCGGTGCTCGGCGATGGCCCGCTCGGCGGCGGCGAGGTCGATCGTGAAGTCCTCGCTCCGCGGGCCGGAGATCCAGCCGGTGCCCGTCCCGCGCGCGATGAGCGCGTGCATCGAGTACGACGGCTCGAAGCCGATGGCCGTGCGGCCCGGTCCGCCGAAGGTCTGCAGCAGTTGCTGGATGACCTCGTTGGAGCCGTTGGCGGCCCACACGTTCTCCACGCCGAGCGGGTACTTGCCGGTCTTGGTCAGATACGCGGCCAGCTCGGTGCGCAGCTGGACCGCGTCCCGGTCGGGGTAGCGGTTCAGGTCGCGGGCGGCCTCGCGCACCCGCTCCGTGATCCGCTCGACCAGCGGCTCGGGCAGCGGGTAGGGGTTCTCGTTGGTGTTCAGCCGTACGGGGACGTCCAGCTGGGGCGCGCCGTAGGGGGACTTGCCGCGCAGCTCGTCCCGTACGGGGAGATCGTCGATGCGAGTCACTTGCTCTCGGGTACCTTCCAGCCGAACCTCGCCTTGATCGCCGCGCCGTGTGCCGGCAGGTCCTCGGCGTCGGCCAGCGTGACCACGTGGTGCGCGACCTCGGCGAGCGCGTCCCGCGTGTAGTCGACGATGTGGATACCGCGCAGGAACGACTGCACGGACAGGCCCGAGGAGTGGCAGGCGCAGCCACCGGTGGGCAGGACGTGGTTGGACCCGGCCGCGTAGTCGCCGAGCGAGACGGGGGCCCAGGGGCCGATGAAGACCGCGCCGGCGTTGCGGACCCGGTCGGCGACCGCGGCGGCGTCGGCGGTCTGGATCTCCAGGTGCTCGGCGCCGTACGCGTCGACCACCCGCAGGCCCTCCTCGATGCCGTCCACGAGGACGATCGCGGACTGCTTGCCCCTCAGCGCGGGCACGATCCGGTCGTCGACGTGCTTGGTGGCCGCGACCTGGGGCTCCAGCTCCTTCTCCACCGAGTCCGCCAGTTCGACGGAGTCGGTGACCAGGACGGCCGCCGCGAGCGGGTCGTGCTCGGCCTGGCTGATCAGGTCCGAGGCGACGTGCACCGGGTCGGCGGTGGAGTCCGCGAGGATCGCGATCTCGGTGGGGCCGGCCTCGGCGTCGATGCCGATCTTGCCGGTGAAGTAGCGCTTGGCGGCGGCGACCCAGATGTTGCCGGGGCCGGTGACCATGTTGGCGGGCGGACAGGACTCGGTGCCGTGGGCGAACATCGCGACGGCGGTGGCGCCGCCGGCCGCGTAGACCTCGTCCACGCCGAGCAGGGCGCAGGCCGCGAGGATCGTCGGGTGCGGCAGGCCGCCGAAGCCGGCCTGGGCCGGCGAGGCGAGCGCGATGGACTCGACCCCGGCCTCCTGCGCGGGCACCACGTTCATGACCACCGAGGACGGGTAGACCGAACGGCCACCGGGCGCGTACAGCCCGACGCGCTCGACCGGCACCCACTTCTCGGTGACCGAGCCGCCGGGCACGACCTGCGTGGTGTGGGTGGTCCGGCGCTGCTCGCGGTGGACGAGGCGGGCGCGGCGGATGGACTCCTCCAGGGCGGCGCGCACCGCCGGGTCGAGGCCGGCGAGCGCCTCGGTGAGTGCCCGGGCCGGGACACGGACGCTTTCCAGCCGTACTCCGTCGAACTTCTCGGCGAAGTCGATCAGCGCCGCGTCGCCACGATGATGCACGGCCTCGCAGATCGGGCGCACCTTCTCCAGGGCGGCCTGAACGTCGAAGTCGGCTCGGGGCAGCAGGTCGCGCAGGGCGGGTCCCTCGGGAAGGGCGTCGCCGCGCAGATCGATTCGGGAAATCACAGTCCCAATTCTCTCAGACCGCCGTCGGGAGCCGTCCGCGCGTATCAATGGCTGATACAGAACGTGGGCCAATGGCTGGTACATAGGCTGGCCGGAACCCGGAAGATCACCCTCACGCTTTGTGTTCGAGACGTCACCCACCGGGCATGAACGCCAGTACGACACAAGTGACTCACTAGTAGCCCCTGGGGGCGAGGGAGAAGGAACAGCGGTGACCGAGGGGACCGGCGCCCGCGCCGGGGACCTGCCGGACGACCTGACCGCGACCGAGGCGGGCATGTGGCAGGCCTTCCGCAACGGCAGCCTGTACGACCTGAGCAGCGGCGAATTCGTGGTGGACGATCCGCACGGCGGGCACCCCTGGGGCCCGGAGCGGACCGTGCGGGCCCGCATCGTCTGCTGGCTGCTGCTGGACGGCCCGCCGGCGCTCGCCGGCCGGGTGGCCTCGCTGAAGCTCGTCGGCGTGCGGATCACCGGCGTGCTGGATCTGGCGGGCGGCCAGGTGACGCCGTACGTGGAGCTGCGCGGCTGCCGCTTCGACGAGGAGGTCCGGCTGCCGGAGGCCCGGTTCACGACCGTACGCCTGGTGGACTGCGCGGTGCCGCGCCTGGAGGCGGCCCGTGTGCACACGGAGGGTGACCTGCACCTGCCGCGCTGCCGCTTCCAGAACGGAGTCCGGCTGACGGACGCGCACATCGGCACCGACCTGCTGCTCAACCAGGCGATCGCGTACCGCGACCGCAGCGGCCGGTCGATCGCGGCCGACGGCATGACCGTCGGACAGGACCTCCAGGCGGAGATGCTGGAGTCGCACGGCGAGATGAGCCTGCGCGGCGCCCAGGTGGGCGTCTCGCTCAGCCTGCGCGGCGCGAAGCTCACCAACCCCTACTCACGCTTCGCCCTGAACGCGCCCCAGATGACGGTCGAGCGCACCCTGTACCTGACCCCGGCCGGCGTGGGCAGCCCGCTGCTGAGCGGCACGACCCCCGCGCGCGGGACGCGCATCCAGCGGTTCGAGTGCCGGGGCGGGGTGCGGCTGGACGACGGGCGGTTCGGGGACGCCGTCGACCTGGAGCGGGCCCGGTTCGTCTTCACCGACGACCAGGAGCTGTCGCTGCGCCGGGCGCAGACGCCGGAGCTGCGCTTCCTCGGGGACCGGCCGGAGCGCGGCAAGGTCGTGCTCTCGGGCGCCCGGATCACGACCCTGGTGGACCGCGCGAGCAGCTGGCCGGAGGCGGGCAACCTGCACATGGGCGGGTTCACCTACGAGAACCTGGTGCCGCAGGGGCCGTTCCCGCTGGCCCGGCGCCTGGACTGGGTGGCGGCGGCCACCGCCGAGTACGCCCCGGAGCCGTACGAGCGGCTGGCCGCGGTGCTGCGGGCCGCCGGTGAGGACGAGGACGCGCGCGAGGTGCTGCTCGCCAAGCAGCGCCGGCGGCGCGAGACGCTGCCGCCGGCCGCCAAGGTCTGGGGGTTCGCACAGGACTGGACCGTGGCCTACGGCTACCGTCCGGGCCGGGCCGCGGTGTGGATGGCGGTGCTGTGGGCGGCGGGCACGCTCGCGTTCGCGCACGCGGACCATCCGCCCGTGAACGCCGGTGGCCATCCCGCCTGGAATCCGGCGCTGTTCACGCTGGACCTGCTGCTGCCGGTGATCGACCTGGGCCAGGTCGGCCAGTGGCAGCTGCGGGGCGGCTGGCAGTGGCTCGGGGCGGCGATGGTCCTGCTCGGCTGGGTCCTCGCGACGACGGTGGCGGCGGGCGCGACCCGGATGCTGCGCCGGAACTGACGGGCGCACGCCGCCGGCGGTCACCGGCGGCCGCGCACCCCCGGCCGTCGGCGGTCACCGGCCGCCATGTGTACGGCATGACCGAGGTGGGCGGCCCTTCGTCACCCTCGGCCCCGCCGAACACCCGGCCCCGGGCGACGGGCTGCCCGAGGTGATGCCCGGCGGCACATCCCCGGCCGTCGCCGTGCATCGCCCCGGCCGTCGCCGTCGCCGCGCATCGCCCCGGCCGTCGCCGTCGCCGCGCATCCCCGGCCGTCACCGCCGGACCACATCGCTCACCGCGACCCCTCACCCGCCCCGCTCGCTCACCGGATCGACATGGACCCTTTACCGGTCCTTGACCGCGGGGCGTACAACCTTCCATGACTTGGCACAACGCTCTGGCGCCGCCCCGACCTGCGGACTTTCAATGGTCGACACCATGGCTCTGCTGCCCTCGTTCATCCGCCCGACCCGGATGACCAAACGCCCCGCGCGCCCGGCCGGCCGACCACCGGCCGGGGACGAGGCCGTGCTCGACGCGCCCGACGACCGCCTCTCCCCCGCGCTCGTCGCGGCGGGCCGGGGCGAGTGGGCCGCCGCGGCCGGCCTGCTCGCCGCCACCCGCGCCGCCGCCGAGTGGGAGCCCCGCGACCGGTACGTGCGGCGCCTGGCCGCGTTCGCCCGCTCGCGCCCCGAGTGGTACGAGGAGTGGCGCACCACCGCCCCGGCCGACCCCGGGGTGCTGCTGGTCGGCACCCAGCTTGCGGTGGACCGCGCCTGGCCCTCGCCGGCCCGGGCCGAGCTGCTGCGCGAGGTGAGCCCCCTGATCACCGCGGCCGCCCGCGCCGACGACCGTGACCCGGTGCCCTGGCGGATCGCGCTCGACCACGCGCGCGGCTCACGGGCCGGACACCGCTACTTCGAGGAGCTGTGGGAGGCGGCCGTCCGGCGTGCCCCGCACCACTACGGCTGCCACGTGGCCGCTCTGCGCTACCTGGCCGCCTCCTGGCACGGCTCCCACCGCGAGTGCTTCGACTTCGCCGACCGGGCCGCGCAGGACGCCCCGGCCGGCTCGCTGGTCCAGGCTCTGCCCGCCCGTGCGGCCTTCGGCTATCTCACCGACGGCTGCGGGCCCGCCGTGCCGCGGGCCCGGCTGGACGCGGCGGCGGACCGGGCGATCGCGCTGTCCGGGCGTCTGCCGGCGGCCGACCCCGCTTCCGCCGAAGTGCGCAACAAACTGCTGTACGTCCTGCTCACGCTGGACCGCTGGGAGGACGCCCGGGTCCAGCTGCGCCTGATCGGGCCGTACGCCACCTCGTTCCCCTGGGACCGGTTCTCCGACGACCCGCTCGGCCACTTCCTGCGCCTGCGCGAACACCTGGAGACGGCGGGTCCGGGGCCCGCCCCGGCCGGGCTGCTGCCGGTGCCCGTGGAGTCCCTCGGCGCCCGCGGCGGACACGCCCGCGGCGCGGACCACTAGGCTGGGGCGCCGTGACCACCGTCCGTCTCCCGCTCTTTCCGCTGAACTCGGTGCTCTTCCCGGGTCTCGTGCTGCCGCTGAACGTCTTCGAGGAGCGTTATCGCGCCATGATGCGCGATCTGCTGAAGACCCCGGAGGACGAGCCGCGCCGGTTCGCCGTCGTCGCCATCCGCGACGGCCACGAGGTCGCGCCCAGCCTCCCCGGCATGCCCGACCCCACGGCGCAGCCCGAGCGGGGCCCGGCCGCGGGTCTCGGCCCCGATCCGCTCAAGGCCCTGCACGCGGTGGGCTGTGTGGCGGACGCGGCGACCGTCCGGGAGCGGTCCGACGGCACCTTCGAGGTGCTGGCGACCGGTACGACCCGGGTGCGGCTGCTGTCCGTGGACGCCTCGGGCCCGTTCCTCACCGCGGAGCTGGAGGAGCTGTCCGAGGAGCCGGGGGACGAGGCCGGCGCGCTGGCCGAGGGCGTCCTGCGCTCCTTCCGCCAGTACCAGAAACGCCTGGCGGGCGCCCGGGAACGGTCGATGTCGACCGGGGCCGAACTGCCGGACGACCCGAGCGTGGTGTCGTACCTGGTGGCGGCGGCGATGGTGCACGACACGCCGACCAAGCAGCGCCTGCTCCAGGCCCCCGACACCGCGTCCCGGCTGCGGGACGAGCTGAAACTCCTTCGCGCGGAGACGGCGATCATCCGTAGCCTGCCGTCGTTGCCCGCGTTCGAGCTCACGCGGGCGCCGACGAGCCTGAACTGAGGAAGACCGGGAAGACCGAGGCCGAGACACTCCGATGGCGAAGAAGTCGAAGAAGCAGCAGCAGTCCGGGGGCACGCCCGCCACGGTCGCGCTGACGGCGGCGGGTGTGGGCTTCACGGTCCATGCCTACGACCACGACCCGTCCCACCCCTCCTACGGCGAGGAGGCGGCTGAGGCGATGGGCGTCTCCCCGGACCGCGTCTTCAAGACCCTGGTGGCCGACGTGGACGGTTCCCTGGTGGTCGGCGTGGTCCCGGTGGCCGGCTCGCTGGATCTGAAGGCCCTGGCGGCGGCGGTGGGCGGCAAACGGGCGGCCATGGCCGACCCGGCCCTCGCCGAGCGCACCACCGGCTACGTCCGCGGCGGCATCTCCCCGCTGGGCCAGCGCAAGAAGCTCCGCACGGTCCTCGACGACTCGGCACCGGCCCACGCGACGATCTGTGTGTCGGCCGGCCGCCGCGGCCTGGAGGTGGAGCTGGCACCGGGGGACCTGGCGAAACTGACGGAAGCGGTCCTGGCACCGATCGGCCGGGGCTGAGACAGCCCCCGCACACCCGGCCAGAACGTCAGCCTCCCGCCCGCCCGCCCGGCCGCACCGGACAGACAGCCGTATCGGGCGGACGGCGGCAGGCCGCTACGGCTGCCGCGGATACGGCGGCTCGGGATCCCGGGGCGGGCAGACGGCCGCACCGGGCGGACGACCCCACCGGGCAAACGACCCCACCGGGCAGACGACCCCACCGGGCAGACGGCCGTGCCGGGCAGACGGCCCCACCGGGCAGACGGCCCCACCAGGCAGACGGCCGTGCCAGGCAGACGACCCGGCCACCGGGCGAACGGCTCCACCGCGCGAACGGCCGCGCCGAGCGGACAGCCGCGCACCGGACAGACAGCCGTACCGAGCAGACGGCGGCAGGCCGCTACGGCTGCTGCGGATACGGCGGCTCGGGATCCCGGGGCGCGAACAGGGCGGTCAGACCGAGGTGCGCCAGCAGCCCGGCGAGCGGCCACGCCAGCAGCGCGCCCTTCGCCGAGAGCTTCAGCGGCGCCGAGAACGTCACGCCCTTGCCCACGGCCCGCGCGTGCGCGAGCACGTCGGACTCGGGGCCCAGCCAGACCCCGAGCCGCCAGGCGAGCAGGGAGCCCAGCAGCCCGCCGAGGCCCAGTGCCACGACGATCGGCACACCCCCGCGCCGCCGCCACAGGAACACCACGACCCCGACGACCAGCCCGAAGGCGAGGCCCAGCAGGGTGAACGTGCCGTCCACCCCGATCGCCTGCTCCCCCTCGGTGTCCCTCAGATAGACGACCCAGCTCTTGTCGATCTCGTCACCGACCAGCGGCACGTGCGGCGCCAGCCACCACCACAGCAGCCCCAGCAGCACCCCGCCGAGCACCGACACCACGGTGAGCACGGCGGCCTCGCGCAGTTCCGTCCGCAGGCCGGGACCGTCCTGTTCGTACCCGGCCCCGGCGGGTGCCACGGCGGACGGCGGAGCCTGCCGGACCTGGTGCGGGGAGTCGTCGTGCGGCGGCGGTGGCGGAGTCAACGGTGCGGTCACCCTGCCATCGTGCCAGGTCGCCCTGTGGGCCGCGTCACCGGACGGCGGCCCTGCGGTAGGCCCGGGCCGCCACGGCCAGCGTGATCATCCCGACACCCGCGCACACGCCCAGGTCAGCGAGGACGACGGCCCAGTCGGGGTGCGGCCCGAAGGTCCGCGCGTACGCCTCCACGCCATAGGTCGAGGGCAGCAGGTCGCGGGCCAGCCGTACGATCTCCGGCATCCGGTCGGCCGGCAGCACACCCAGCAGCAGCGCCGCCGACATGCCCAGCTGCCCCAGGAGCGTGGCCAGTTCGGGGCGGGGCGCGAGCAGCCCGCAGGCGGCGCCGAGCCCGGCCAGCGCGGCCCCGGCGAGCGGAATCACGGCCACCAGGATCCACAGGTTCGACAGCGGCAGCCCGAACAGCACGCAGCCGAACACGGCGGTCACCAGGGTCCCGGGCACGGTGAAGGAGGCGTACGCCGCCGCCGCGCCCAGCACCACGGCAGCCGGCGGCACCGGCAGCGTCGCGTAGTGGTCGAGGCCCCCGCTGGCCCGCAGCTGCCCGAAGTACTGCGACAGCAGGTTCAGCGCCACGTAGGCCACGACCAGTACGGACGACCCGGCCACCACGGACTGGGCCTCGGGGCCGCTGTCGACGACCCCGCGCATCATCACGGCGATGCCGACGGACTGGAAGGTCGCCACGAACAGCAGCGGGATCCGCGCCACACGGGCCCGGGACAGCTGCGCCCGGTAGACGGCCACCAGCGACGGCCACAGCCGCACGGGCGGCCCCAGCTCGGCCGCGGAGGGCGCCGTCTCCGGCACGGCCCGGGCGCCGCCCGGCAGAACCTCGGCGGGTACGACACTCACGACGAGCTGCTCCTCTTCCCTACGGCAGTCGCGCCGGTCCCTGCGCATTCCGCGGCCCGCCCGCTCACGCCCTCACCAGGCCCTGCCGGGCCTCGCCGCCCAGCGCCAGGTAGACGTCCTCCAGGCTGGGCGTGGTGAGCGTGAAGTCGTCCAGGGCGGCGAAGGCGGCCCCGCCGGTCACGGTGGCGACGACGGCGCGGGCCTCCTCGGGGGCGAGCCGGAGCGTCCAGCGCCGGCCGGACTCCACGGCCCGCTCGCGCAGGACGGCCACCTCGGGCACCTCCAGCGGCGCCCGCTCCCGCCACACCAGCTCCACCCGGACCTCGCCGGCGACCTGTGCCTTGAGCCCGGCGGGGGTGTCGCAGGCGATGACCCGGCCCTGGTCGAGCACGGCGACCCGGTCCAGGACCATCTCGGCCTCGATGACGTTGTGGGTGACCAGGAGCACGGTCGTACCGTGCTCGGCCCGGCGCCGGTCCACGGCCGCCCAGACGGCGCGCCGGGCCACCGGGTCCATGCCGGTGGTCGGCTCGTCCAGCACCAGCAGCGGCCGCTCGCCGACGAGGGCCGCGGCGAAGCAGGCGAGGCGCCGCTGGCCGCCGGACAGCTTCTTCAGCGCCCGCCCCGCGATCGGGGTGAGCCCCAGCTCCTGAAGTACGGCGTCCCGCTCGGCCCGCGCCCGCCGTGCGTCCAGGCCGCGCAGGCGTCCGGTGGTCTCGGCGGCGAGGGAGACGGTCAGCTCGTCCAGGGCCGTGGACTCCTGGCCCAGATAGGCGAGGAGCCGGGCGGCCCGCTCGGGGTGCCGCACGATGTCGTGGCCGAGAATCGCGACGCTGCCCGTGTCCGGGCGCAGCAGCCCGGTCAGCTGCCGTACGAGGGTGGACTTGCCGGCGCCGTTCGGGCCGAGCAGTCCGAAGACCTCGCCGCGCCGAACGTCCAGCTCCACCCCGTCGGTGGCCCGCACCTCCGGGGTGCCGGGCGTGCCCCGCCGGCCCTTCACGGCGGGATACGTCTTGCTGAGCCCGCGCACGCGTACGACATCGTCGTACCGAAGTGCCTGTGCCGCGCGCGTCATCACAAAGGACGAGCCTACGGGGTCGGGGGCCTTTACTCGCCTTTGGGGGCGGCCACGGGGACTCAGTCGGCGGTGGGCGCGTGCGTCTCGGCAGCCGCCGGAACGTCGAACTCGCGCCAGAAGCCCGCCCGGATGGCGTAACGGTCGTGCTCGTCGATCTGGTCGTCCTTGTGCGCGAGCAGCCCGAACCGCGCCGCGTACCGCAGCAGCTCCCCGTCGATCCGGTGCGGGATGCGCGGATACATCTGCGACAGCTTCTGCAGATGGCTCTGGTCGCCGAGCCGGGACATCCAGCGGCGGGCGAAGACCTGCCCCACCTCGTAGGGGTCGCCGCCGACGGTGGTGATGTCCTCCTCCCGGTCGGCCCAGCGCTGCTCGGCGGTGGTGAGCTGGGCGAGCGTCGGCATGGAGGCCATCTCGGGGGGCTCGGAGACCGTGCCCGGCCGGTCGACCCAGCCCTTGTCGGAGGACCAGCGCAGGGTCGCGGTCGCCGGGTGCTGCGCGGGGTGGGCGCCGGGTGCGCGCAGCGCGGCCAGGTCCTTGGGCGTGGGCACGCCCTTGGCCGTGGGGATCCGCTCCGCGGCGCCGTTCTCCGCCGGGGCGGCCGGGGGGTGCGCGGCGCGCTCGGCGGACCGCTCGCCCGACGCGGTGAGCGCGGACTCGGGCAGCGGTGCGGAGAGGATGGCGGCGATCTCGGGGCGGGGCTCGGGCGGCGGGGCGCAGACGCCGGTCAGCTCCTTGGCCCGGACGGCCTGGGTGATCCAGGCCCGGTCCAGCACGCGCCGCTCGTCGGCCTCGGCGACCAGGTCCTCGGACTGGTTGTAGTCGCCGTCGGCGGCCTGTACGGCCCAGAGGTGGACGGCGACACCGTGCTCCTTGGCGGCCATCATGCCGGGCAGCAGATCGCCGTCGCCGGTGACGAGGACGACGTCGGAGCAGGCGCCGTTGCGGGCCAGCTCGGTCAGCTCGGCGTGCATGGCGGCGTCGACGCCCTTCTGCGCCCACCGTCCGTCGCTGCGGGTGAGGGCGCCCAGCCGGACGGTGACCCGGGGCATCACGCGCAGCCGTCGGTGCTCCGGCTGGGGGACCCGGTCGGGAGCGCCGTCGAACCAGTAGATGCGCAGCAGCGGGCGCTCGGTGTCGGACTCCGCTCGTTCGCGCAGTGCCTGGATCAACGCGGTGTGGTCGACGGTGATCCGGGATCGCGAGGGCTCACCGGCGAGGAGGCTGGCGGCGGCTCCCAGCAGATACCCGGCGTCCACCAGGACGATGCAGCGGTCCACGCGACTCACCCTCTTCCCGGGAGGTTTTGCTTCGGACTTCCTTCGAGTCTGCCCGACCGCACGGGGCTTAACGGCCCGAACTCGATCTTCGGCGTGGCGTTTCCGGATCCCGCCCGCTCATCATGCCTGTCACACACGGTAATTATCCGACATGCGCCCGATATCAGCCTATGTGAATCTGGATCCGGCCCTGGCCCCTAGATCCCCCACAGGAGGTTGATCACCATGGCCAAGAACAAGAACCGCAAGCAGGCCGGTCCGCAGAACCGCACACAGCGCGGTGAGCACGCGCAGCGCCCGTCCGCCGAGGAGCACGAGCCGCCCATGGCGGCCGTCCCGGGCAGCCCTTCGGAGGCTGCTCGTGGCAAGAAGCAGAAGAGCTTCGGCCACAACTAGGGGCAGTTGAAGCCCGGGAACAGTGAAGGGGCGCACCCGTCTCGGGTGCGCCCCTTCCTGCCGCACCGGCCTCAGCCGGCCAGGCAGGACGGACCGAGCAGCACCTTCAGGTCGCCGAACAGCGCCGGGTCGGGCTTGACCCGGTGCCGGTCCAGGCGGAGCACGGTGGTCTTGCGCGGGCCCTGAAGCCTGATCCGGACCTCGCTGTCGCCCTTGTGGTGGCTCAGGATCTCCCCGAGGCGGCTGACCATGGGCGGAGTGACCCTGGTGGCCGGGATGGTGAGGATCACCGGCGCGTTGGTGCCCGCGTTGGACAGGTCCGGGACCATCAGCTCCATGGCGACGAGCCGCGGCACGTCCTCGCGCTTGTCGAGCCGGCCCTTGACGAAGACGACGGCGTCCTCGACGAGTTGGGTCGACACCAGCTGGTAGGTGGCCGGGAAGAACATGCACTCGATGGAGCCCGCCAGGTCCTCCACGGTGGCGATGGCCCAGGCGTTGCCCTGCTTGGTCATCTTGCGCTGGAGTCCGGAGATGATGCCGCCGATGGTGACGACGGCGCCGTCGGAGTGCTCGCCACCGGTCAGCTGGGAGATGCCCGCGTCGGCCTTGTCGGCGAGGACGTGCTCCAGGCCGAAGAGCGGGTGGTCGGAGACGTACAGACCGAGCATCTCCCGCTCCTGGGCGAGCAGATACGTCTTGTCCCACTCGTCGGCGGAGAACTCCACGTCGAGTCCGAAGCCGGGCTCGCTGCTGGTCTCCTCGCCCATGCCGCCGAAGAGGTCGAACTGGCCCTCGGCCTCCTTGCGCTTGACCGCGACCACGTTGTCGATCATCGGCTCGTACTGCGCGGTGAGCCCCTTGCGGGTGTGCCCCATCTCGTCGAAGGCACCGGCCTTGATCAGCGATTCCGTGGTGCGCTTGTTGCAGACCACCGCCTCGACCTTGTCGAGGTAGTCGGGGAAGGAGGCGTACTTCCCCTTGGCCTTGCGGCACTTGATGATCGACTCGACGACGTTGGTGCCGACGTTGCGGACGGCGGAGAGGCCGAAGAGGATCACGTCGTCGCCCTGGGCGGCGAAGTTCGCCTCGGACTCGTTGACGTTCGGCGGGAGCACGCGGATGCCCATGCGGCGGCACTCGTTGAGGTAGACCGCGGACTTGTCCTTGTCGTCCTTGACGGAGGTCAGCAGGGCGGCCATGTACTCGGCGGGGTGGTTCGCCTTCAGGTACGCCGTCCAGTACGACACCAGGCCGTACGCGGCCGAGTGCGCCTTGTTGAAGGCGTAGCCGGCGAACGGGACCAGCACGTCCCACAGGGCCTGGATCGCTTCGTCGCTGTAGCCGTTCTTGCGGGCGCCGGCCTGGTAGATGACGAAGTTCTTCTCCAGCTCCTCCGGCTTCTTCTTGCCCATCACGCGGCGGAGGATGTCGGCCTCGCCGAGTGAGTAGCCGGCGATGATCTGGGCGGCCTTCTGCACCTGCTCCTGGTAGACGATCAGGCCGTAGGTGACGTCCAGGACCTCCTTGAGGGGCGCCTCCAGCTCGGGGTGGATCGGCGTGATCTCCTGCTGCCCGTTCTTGCGCAGCGCGTAGTTCGTGTGGGAGTTCATGCCCATCGGGCCCGGCCGGTACAGGGCCGACACGGCGGAGATGTCCTCGAAGTTGTCGGGCTTCATCAGCCGGAGCAGCGAGCGCATGGGGCCGCCGTCGAACTGGAAGACGCCGAGGGTGTCACCGCGCTGGAGCAGCTCGAAGGTCGTGGGGTCGTCCAGCGGCAGGGACAGCAGGTCGATGTCGAGGCCCTTGTTGGCCTTCACCATCTTGACCGCGTCGTCCATGATCGTGAGGTTGCGCAGGCCGAGGAAGTCCATCTTCAGCAGGCCGAGCGACTCACAGCTCGGGTAGTCCCACTGCGTGATGGTGACCTGGTCGGTGTGGCGGACCCAGACCGGGACGTGGTCGACGATGGGCTCGCTGGACATGATCACGCCGGCGGCGTGCACACCCATCTGCCGGACCAGGCCCTCCACGCCGCGCGCGGTGTCGATGACCTTCTTCACGTCCGGCTCGTTCTCGTACATCCCGCGGACCTCGCCGGCCTCGCTGTAGCGCGGGTGCTGCGGGTCGGTGATGCCGGACAGCGGGATGCCCTTGCCGAGGACGTCGGCGGGCATGGCCTTGGTGATCCGGTCGCCCATCGCGTACGGGTAGCCCAGCACGCGCGCGGAGTCCTTGATCGCGTTCTTGGCCTTGATGGTGCCGTAGGTGCCGATCATGGCGACCTTGTCGGCGCCGTACTTCTCGGTCACGTACCGGATCACCTCGACGCGCCGGCGCTCGTCGAAGTCGATGTCGACATCGGGCATCGAGATGCGCTCGGGGTTGAGGAACCGCTCGAAGATCAGGCCGTGCGGGATCGGGTCCAGGTCGGTGATGCCCATGGCGTAGGCGACGATCGAGCCGGCCGCGGACCCTCGGCCGGGGCCTACGGCGATGCCGTTGTTCTTGGCCCACATGATGAAGTCGGCGACCACGAGGAAGTAGCCGGGGAAGCCCATCGAGATGATCACGTCCATCTCGTAGTCCGCCTGCCTCTGGCGGTCCTCGGGGATGCCACCGGGGAAGCGGCGCTCCATGCCCCGGCGGACCTCCTCCTTGAACCAGGTGACCTCGGTGTAGCCCTCGGGGATGTCGAACTTGGGCATGAGGTCGCGCTTTTCGAACATGCCGTCCGTGTCGACCATCTCGGCGATCAGGAGCGTGTTGGCGCAGCCCTCCTGCCAGGCGTCCGAGGAGTCGATGGCGTACATCTCGTCCGTGGACTTCAGGTAGTAACCGGTGCCGTCGAACTTGAAGCGGTCCGGGTCGGAGAGGTTCTTGCCGGTCTGGATGCACAGCAGCGCGTCGTGGGCGCCCGCCTCGTGCGCGTACGTGTAGTGCGAGTCGTTCGTGACCAGCGGGGGGATGCCGAGCTTCCGGCCGATCTCCAGCAGGCCGTCACGGACCCGGCGCTCGATCTCGATGCCGTGGTCCATCAGCTCCAGGAAGTACTTGTCCTTGCCGAAGATGTCCTGGTACTCGGCGGCGGCCTTCAGGGCCTCGTCGAAGTGGCCGAGGCGCAGCCTGGTCTGCACCTCGCCGGAGGGGCAGCCGGTGGAGGCGACGATGCCCTCGGACCACTGGGCGATGGTCTCCTTGTCCATCCGGGGCCACTTCTGCAGCCAGCCCTCGGCGTAGGCGTCCGAGGAGAGCCGGAAGAGGTTGTGCAGGCCCGTCTTGTTGACGGCCCACATCGTCTTGTGGGTGTAACCGCCGGAGCCGGAGATGTCGTCCCGCTTCTGGTGCGGCTGGCCCCAGAGGATCTTGCGCTTGTTGCGCCGGGACTCGGGCGCGACATACGCCTCGATCCCGATGATCGGGGTGATTCCGGCCTTCTTCGCGGAGTGGAAGAAATCGTACGCCCCGTGGAGGTTGCCGTGGTCGGACATGGCGATGTGCGTCATCCCCATCTCGTTGCACGCGTTGAACATGTCCTTCAGCCGCGCGGCACCGTCCAGCAGCGAGTACTGGGTGTGGACGTGCAGGTGCGTGAAGGGCGGCTTCGACACGGGGCGGCCTCCGGGGGAAACACTGGGCGACGGTCTGGCGGACAGATCTGGGGTCAGCGTCGAAGTCTATGCCTCGGGACTGACACCCGACGGGCACTCCCGCGTACCTTCGTGCGTTGGAGACGGCAGAAACGCTGTCGTACAGGTAACGCACCAGGAGGCACCCCGCGATGTCGGTCCCCCAGCTCGACGAGGAGCAGCGCGGCGAGGAGATCCTCGCCGTCTTCGACACCGCCTTCGGCCGGCTCCTGGCCGCCGACCCGGCCGCGTTCCGCGTGAAATTCCGGAAGATGGCGGCCTCGGCGTTCGCGTTCTACCGGGGCACGGCGGCCCTCTTCTACCACGACCTCGACGCGGAGAAGCGCGGCGGCCCGTACCTGGACGACCGCACCTCGCGCGTGTGGATCCACGGCGATCTGCACGCGGAGAACTTCGGCACGTACATGGACTCCAACGGCCGCCTGGTCTTCAACGTCAACGACTTCGACGAGGCCTACGTCGGCCCGTTCACCTGGGACATCAAGCGCTTCGCGGCGTCCGTCGCGCTCATCGGGTACGCGAAGGCGCTCAGTGACGCGCAGATCACCGAGCTGGTGACGGTCTACGCCGACGCCTACCGCGAGCGCATCCACGCCCTGGCCACGGGCGCCAAGCGGGACGAGGTGCCGCCGTTCACGCTGGACACCGCGCAGGGTCCGCTGCTGGACGCGCTGCGTGACGCCCGCTCGCTGACCCGCTTCGGGCTGCTGGAGTCGATGACCGAGATCCGCGACTTCGAACGCCGCTTCGCCCCGGGCGGCGGCTCCATCGAGCTGGACGCGGCCACCCGCTACAAGGTCCTCGCGGCCTTCGACGGCTATCTGGAGACGCTGCCGGACTCCTCCCTGGCCCGCCCGGACTCCTACCGGGTGAAGGACGTCGTGGGCCGCCGGGGCATCGGCATCGGTTCGGCGGGCCTGCCGTCGTACAACATCCTCCTGGAGGGCCACAGCGACGCCCTGGAGAACGACGTCGTGATCTACATCAAGCAGGCCCAGACCCCGGCGGTCTCCCGGCACATCACCGATCCGGCCATCGCGGAGTACTTCCAGCACGAGGGCCACCGTACGGTGATCTCCCAGCGCGCCCTGCAGGCGCACGCCGACCCGTGGCTCGGCTGGACCGAGCTGGACGGCGCGGGCCAGCTGGTCGCCGAGGTCTCGCCGTACGCGG
The DNA here is from genome assembly GCF_040647235.1 of Streptomyces sp. NPDC042638. Lineage (NCBI taxonomy): Bacteria > Bacillati > Actinomycetota > Actinomycetes > Kitasatosporales > Streptomycetaceae > Streptomyces > Streptomyces sp. NPDC042638. The sequence continues at coordinate 39,880 of NZ_JBEZBT010000002.1, read as the reverse complement.
TGGACCTGGACTGGGGCGACATCGACGACCCGGAGGAGATCGCCGCCGTCGTCGCCGACCTGGGCCGGGCCACGGCCGCCATGCACGCGGCGGCGGACGACACCTCCGGCGAGTCCCTGGTGCCGTTCTCCACCGAGCGGGCCATCGACGCGGCGCTCGCGGCCGACGAGGAGGGCTTCGCGCCCCTGCTGGTGGACTTCGCGCACAGCTACGGCGCACGCGCGCGTGCGGACCACCAGATCTTCCTCGACCTGTTCCGCAACGGCCGGATCCCGGGGCTGTAGAACCCGCCGGTTCTCAGGCACCCTTTAGGGGTCCCTTACCGGCTTACGTGACAGACTCTCCTCTCGCTATGGACATATCCGGGACCCCGCTCAGAGCCGTGCGCGCGGCGCTGTTCACGGCCTTCGTCGTGACGCTCAGCACCGCGTCGCACGTGCTGCTGTCCCGTGCTCCTCTGCCGCCGGCGACCGTGGGCGCGGTCGTCGGCGGGGTGTTCGTCACCGCCTACGCGCTGGCGGGCCGCGAGCGGGGCTTCGGCCGGATCGCGGCCCTGCTGATCCCGCTGGAACTGGCCGCCGACACGGTGTTCACGACCGGCCAGCACGCCTGTTACGGCCGGGCGGGCGGCCCGATAGCGGGCCCGCTGCGCGCGGTCGGCCTGGACGTGCTGTGCGAGGGGCGGGTGGGCACCCCGCTGGCCCAGGTGACCGGCGACCCCGGTCACACCGCCGCGCTGCTCGCCCACGCCAGCCCGGCCGCCGCCTGGCTGCTGCTGGCCGCGCACGTCGGCGTGGGCCTGCTGGCCGCCGCCTGGCTGCGCCGGGGTGAGCGGGCACTGGCCCAGCTGCTGCGGGCGGTCGCCGTCTCCACCTTCCGGCCGCTGCTGCTGGCGGTGGCCGCGGTCGCCGTACGGCCGCTGCCGGCCCGCCGGCTGCCCCGCCCGGCCCCGCGCCCCGCCACCGGCCGCGACCGGCTCCTCGTGCACTCCCTGGGACGGCGTGGACCGCCGTGCTCCCCGGCCACCGCCCTCGCCTGAGCGGCGACCGCCCTCAGGCGGCCGGCGGCAGCTGAGCACAAGGCAGTCCCCCACACGTATCCCGCGCACGGTATGTGCGCGTCCCCTAGGGAGATCACCAGCATGAGCAAGCGGAACAGCCAGTCGGCGAAGACGGCGGCCCGGGAGCGGCTGCGCCAGGAGCGCGAGCGGCAGGCGAAGCGCGACAAGGCCAGGCGGCAGCTCGTCGTGGCCGCCTCGGTGGTGGCCGTACTGGCGGCGGCCGGCGGCATCGGCTACGCCGTCGTCCAGATGAACAAGCCCGCTTACTGGGAGGCCGCGAAGGACCACAAGCTCGTCAAGCCGGCCAACACCTCCGGCAAGGACGGCACGACGGTCCTCCTCGGCAAGAGCACCGCCAAGAAGACCCTGGTCATGTACGAGGACCCGCGCTGCCCGGTCTGCGCGACGTTCGAGCAGTCGGTGGGCTCGACGGTGAAGAAGGACTTCGACGCCGGCAAGTTCAAGATCCAGTACGTCGGCGCCACCTTCATCGACAACAGCCTGCCCGGTGAGGGCTCCAAGAACGCGCTCAGCGCCCTCGGCGCCGCGCTGAACGTCAGCCCCGAGGCCTTCCTCGAGTACAAGTCCGCGATGTACTCCACCAAGTGGCACCCCAGCGAGACCGAGGACAAGTTCAAGGACGACGCCTACCTGATCAAGATCGCCGACACGGTCCCCGCCCTGAAGGGCAACGCGGCGTTCCAGAAGGCCGTGAAGGACGGCACCTACGACAGGTGGGCGCTGGAGGAGTCGAAGATCTTCGGCAGGGACGGCATCTCGGGCACCCCGACCCTGAAGATGGACGGCAAGGCGCTGACGGGCGCCGACGGCAAGAACGCGCCCATGTCGCCGGCGGAGTTCAACACCGCGCTGGACGCGGCCCTCAAGGGCTGAACCGACGTCAGACCGAACGGCGGGCGAACTTTTGCGGGTTCGCCCGCCCCGACGGGTACCGATCAGTAACCTGATCGTCCGTGACCAGTCGATACAGATCAGCCGATGCCTCCCACGGCCTCGACTCGCTTTCCCCCCGCCGCCGTACGGTCGTCAAGGCCGCGGCGGCGGCCGCCGTCCTGGCCGGACCGCTGGCCGCCGCACTGCCGGCCCGCGCCGCCACGGACGCCCCCGCCTTCCTGCACGGTGTCGCCTCCGGCGACCCGCTGCCCGACGGCGTCCTGCTGTGGACCCGGGTGACCCCGACGCCGGAGGCCATACCGGGCTCCGGGCTCGGCCCGGACACCGAGGTCAGCTGGGCCGTCGCCCGGGACAAGGCGTTCACCACCGTCGTCGCCCGGGGCTCCACCACCGCGACGGCAGCCTCCGACCACACCGTGAAGGCGGACATCCGCGGTCTGGCCCCGGCCACGGACTACTGGTTCCGCTTCTCGGCCGGCGGCACCGACTCGCCGGTGGCGCGCACCCGCACCGCGCCGGCGGCGGACGCGGACGTCTCCTCCCTGCGCTTCGGCGTGGTCTCCTGCGCCAACTGGGAGGCGGGCTACTTCTCGGCCTACCGCCACCTCGCCGCCCGGAACGACCTCGACGCCTGGCTGCACCTCGGCGACTACATCTACGAGTACAAGTCCGGCGAGTACGGGACCCGGGGCAAGGTCGTCCGCCCGCACGCGCCGGCCAACGAGATCCTCACCCTCAGCGACTACCGGATCCGGCACGCCAAGTACAAGACGGACCCCGACCTCCAGGCGCTGCACCTGAAGGCCCCGGTCGTCGCGATCTGGGACGACCACGAGTTCGCCGACAACGCCTGGTCGGGCGGCGCGGTCAACCACACCGAGGGCGCCGAGGGCACCTGGACGGCCCGTCAGGCCGCCGCCAAGCAGGCGTACTTCGAGTGGATGCCGGTCCGCCCGGCGATCGCGGGCACCACCTACCGGCGGCTGCGCTTCGGCAAGCTCGCCGACCTCTCCCTGCTGGACCTGCGCTCCTTCCGCTCCCAGCAGGCGTCCACGGCGAGCGGCTCGGTGGACGACCCCGACCGCACGCTCACCGGGCGCGCCCAGCTGGACTGGCTGAAGGCCGGCCTGAAGGCCTCCGACACCAGGTGGCGGCTGGTCGGCAACTCGGTGATGATCTCGCCGTTCTCGTTCGGCTCCCTCTCCGCCGACCTGTTCAAGCCGCTCGCCAAGCTGCTCGGGCTGCCGCAGGAGGGCATCGCCGCCAACACCGACCAGTGGGACGGCTACACCGACGACCGCCGCGAGCTGCTGGCCCACCTGCGCTCCAACGCCATCGGCAACACCGTCTTCCTGACCGGTGACATCCACATGGCGTGGGCCAACGACGTGCCGGTGGACGCGGGCACCTACCCGCTGTCGGCCTCCGCGGCCACCGAGTTCGTGGTGACGTCGGTGACCTCCGACAACCTGGACGACATCGTGAAGGTCCCCGAGGGCACGGTCTCCGCGATCGCCTCCCCGGTCATCAAGGCCGCCAACCGGCACGTCCACTGGGTGGACACCGACCGGCACGGCTACGGCGTGCTGGACATCACAGCCGAGCGCACGCAGATGGACTACTACGTCCTGTCGGACCGCACCTCGCGGGACGCCACCTCCAGCTGGGCACGCTCCTACCGCACCCGCAGCGGCACGCAGCGGATCGAGCGGACCTACGACCCCGTGTGACCTGCCCTCACAGGCTGTCGAGGAAGCCGAGCGCCACCCGCCAGGTGGCCTCGGCGGCCTCCGCGTCGTAGTCCGGCAGACCGGGGTCCGTGTACAGGTGTCCGGCCCCGGCGTACCGGTAGACCTCCACGTCGGCCCCCGCCCGGCCCATCTGCAGGTACCAGGCGCTCAGCCAGTCGTCCGTCTCGAACGGGTCCGGCTCGGCCACGTGCAGCTGCACCGGCAGCTCGTCCACCTGCGCACCGGGCGCGATGTCCGACGTGCCGTGCAGGAGCAGCAGTCCGCGCGCCTTGGCGTCGCCGAGGGCGAGGGTCTGGGCGACGGAGGCGCCGAGCGAGAACCCCGCGTACACCAGCCCGCGGTCGGAGTACGGCGCCGCCGCCAGCACGGCCCGCTTCAGCAGCTCCTCCTTGCCGACGCGCTCCTTGAACTCCATGCCCTCCTCGACGGTGTCGAACGTGCGCCCCTCGAAGAGGTCCGGCGTCCACACCTCGTGGCCGGCCGTGCGCAGCCGGTCAGCGGCGTCGCGCACCGCGGGCCGGAGCCCGTAGGTCGAGTGAAACAGCATGATGTTCATGAGGCCATGGTGCCAGCCGGGCGCACCGCAGCCGTAGCGCGGCCGTACCCACTCGCGCTCCGAAGTCACATGTTCATGCCCCGCCGATGCCGGTTAGGTTCCGAGACATGGAGACCGTACTCCGCCCCGTGATCGTGATCGGCGCTTCCGTGTTCCTGACCGTGCTCATCGGCTGGGCCACGGACGTGCTGCTCCGCAAGGCCGACGCGCGACACAGCGAGACCCCGTTGTGGGGCCTGCTGCGGCGTGGCCGCGTGCCCTACCAGCTGGTGTTGTGCGCGGCCATGCTCAGAGGCTCCTACGACCAGGCGAAGCTGCTCAACGACCACCGCACCGGCGTCGGCCGCACGCTGACCCTGGTGCTCATCGGAGCGGCGGCCTGGCTGGTGATCCGGATCGCGGCGGCCATAGTCGAGACGACCTACACCCGTTACGCGCGCGCCCACCACGACCCGGCCCGGGTCCGGCGGGTGCGCACCCAGGTGACGCTGATCATGCGGGTGGTGGCGGCGATCGTCGGGGTGGTCGCCGTGGCGGCGATGCTGCTGACGTTCCCGGCGATGCGCGCGGCCGGCGCGTCCCTGCTGGCCTCCGCCGGTGTGCTCGGCATCGTGGCCGGTGTCGCGGCCCAGTCCACGCTGGCGAACATGTTCGCCGGGCTGCAGATCGCCTTCGGGGACATGGTCCGGCTCGGCGACACCGTCGTCGTGGACGGCGAGTGGGGCACGGTCGAGGAGATCACCCTGACCTTTCTGACGGTACGGACCTGGGACGAGCGCCGGATCACCATGCCGGTGTCGTACTTCACCTCCAAACCCTTCGAGAACTGGTCCCGCGGCACCCCGCAGATGACCGGCATCGTCTACTGGCACCTCGACCACAGCGCGCCGCTGGAGGCGATGCGCGAGAAGCTGCGGGACATCCTGCGCGCGTGCCCGGCCTGGGACGGCCGCGCGTGCGGCCTCCAGGTGACGGACACCACGCCGAACACCGTCCAGGTACGTGCCCTGGTGACCGCGAAGGACGCGGACGACATCTGGACGGTCCGGGTCACGGTCCGCGAGCAGATGATCACCTGGCTGTCCATGGAGCACCCCTATGCGCTGCCCCGGGTCAACACGGCGGAGTCCGTGCTCCCGCCGCACCACATCCCCTCCCCCGACGGCACCTCCCTCCGCCGGGCCTACGACTTCCCGCGCACCGGCCGGGGCTGACCGGCCGGGCGGGGGGTCAGTGGCCCCGCTCGGCACCCCCGTTCACCTGGATCACCTGTGAGGTGATGTGTCCGGCCGCGGGCGAGGCCAGCCAGCGCAGGGTCTCGGCCACGTCCCCCGGTGTGCCGGGGCGGCCGGTCGAGGTGTCGGCGATGAGTCTCGTCCGCCGGGCCTCGTCCATGGTGTCGCCGAAGAACTCGGTGTCCTCGATGTATCCGGGTGCGACCACGTTGACGGTGATGCCGTGCGGGCCCAGCTCCCGGGCGAGGTCATGGGCGTACGGGTGCAGTCCGGCCTTGGCCGCCGCGTAGGCGCCGGTGCCCGAACCGCGGTAGGCGGCGATGGAGCTGATGAAGAGCACCCGGCCGCCGGGCTCGGCGAGCCGGTGCCTCAGCGCCTCGGTGAGCAGCGCCGCGGTCAGGGTGTTCTGCCGGAAGTTGACGGTCCAGTGGTGGGCGACCCGGTCGAGGGGGTCGTCGCTGTCGGCCGGGGGCTCCAGGTGCCCGGCGCCGCCGGCGCCGTGCACGAGCACGTCGACGGTGCCCAGCTCCTCGGCGACGAACCGGGCGACACCGCGGACCTGGCCGGGCTCGGTGAGATCCGCGGCGAAGGTGAGCGCCCCGGCCACCCCTGCCTTCTCGAGCACCTCGGCACGCCGGCCCAGCAACAGCACCCGGTCCCCGTCCGCGGCGAAGGCGTGCGCCGCCGCGCGTCCGATCCCCGTGCCGCCCCCACTGATCACGATGTTGCGAGTCATGATCCGAGCGTAGGAGCGATCCGCGGGTGACGCGTGGCGTCATCCACAGGATCGACACATTCGTATGACTGATCGGGCCCCTGTGGACGCACCCGCTCAGCGCAGGCTGCGCACGTCCAGATGGCGCAGCACCCGGTCCACGACCTCCGGATCCGCCCCGGCCTCGCTCCGTGCGGCCAGCACCTCGTGCCGCGCGGCACTCAGCATCTCGCTCTGGATGCGCCGCACCCGCTTCAGGCGCTTGACCCGCTGCTGCTGGGCCTCCCGCCGCTCCGCCTCCCCCATGTCCGGACTGATCCGGATCCCGATGTCGAAGGCGCGCCGCAGCATCTGCTCGGACAGCTCCTCGGGCAGCTCCTCCACCTGTTCGATCTCCCGGAGCCGGCGCTTCGCCGCCTTCGCGGCCCGCACCGCCAGCTCCTTCTCGAACTCCTTCTCCCGCTCGGAGTCGGCCCGCACCCCGAGCCGCCTCACCAGCCAGGGCAGGGTCAGCCCCTGGAGCACCAGCGTGACGACGATCACTCCGAAGGCGATGAAGATGATCTCGTCCCGGTCGGGGAACGCGGAGCCGTCGGCGGTCCTGAGCGGCACGGCCAGCGCCAGCGCCACCGAGGCCACACCGCGCATTCCGGACCACCACATCACGACGGTCTCCCGCCAGCTGACCGGGATCTCCTCGTCGTAGTCCCGGCGGGCGTGCAGCCGCTTGGTCAGCCAGGTCGCCGGCAGCAGCCACACCAGCCGTACGACGACCACCACGCCCACGACGGCGGCCGCCCAGCCGAGCATCTCGGCCCACCGCCCCTGGGCCGTACGGATGGCGTTGTGCAGCTCCAGGCCGATGAGTCCGAAGGCGACACCCGTGACGAGGGTGTCGATGATGTCCCAGAAGGTGTGCCCGGCGAGCCGGGTCATCACGTCGTCGGCGTCGGTGGCGTACTCGGCGAGGAAGAGCGCCGTGGTGAGCACGGCGAGCACCCCGGAGCCGTGCAGCTTCTCCGCGAGCACATAGGAGGCGTACGGCACCAGCAGCGTCATGCCGATCTGCAGGGTCGGATCGCCCAGCAGGTCCATCAGCCGGTTCGCCCCCCAGCCCAGCGCCAGACCCACGGCGACCGCGACGACGGCGGACAGCACCAGGTCCAGCCCGGCCCGCCAGGGCGAGAACGTGCCGCTCACGGCGGCGGCGATCGCCACGTGGTACAGCACGATGGCCGTGACGTCGTTGAAGAGCCCCTCGCCCTCCAGGATCGACACCAGCCGGCGCGGCAGCCCCAGCTGTCCGGCGACGCTGGTCGCGGCGACCGGGTCGGGCGGCGCGATCAGAGCGCCGAGCGCGACGGCGGCGGCGATCGGCAGCCCCGGCACAATGGCGTTGGCGACGACCGCCACGCACACCGTCGTCACGAACACCAGGGCGACGGCCAGCAGGAAGATCGGGCGGATGTTGGCCGCGAACTGCCGCCAGGAGGTCCGGCGGACGGCGGCGTAGAGCAGCGGCGGCAGCAGCCCCGGCAGGATCAGGTCGGGCGGGATGTTCACGTTGGGCACGAAGTCGGCCACCGCCAGGACCCCGCCGAACAGGGTCATCAGCACCGGTGCCGGCACCCCCAGCCGGTCGCCCACCGGGACGCTCACCAGGGCCCCGAGCAGCAGTACGAACAACAGAGCCAGCTGGTCCACGGACGGCGCTCCGGGGGGTTGACGATCACACGGCAGGTCTCAAGTCTGCCACCGCGGCACCCGCCGACTCCCCGCGACCTGCGGTGTCCTGCGCGCCGAAGCGACCTGCGGTGTCCTGCGCGCCGAAGCGCCGAGGCCGGGGGCCGGGGCCAGGGGCCGCCCGGCCGGTCCCGGCGGCTCCGGGCCGCTCGAAGCCCTACAGCGCCCGGCGCATCGCCCGGTGCGGTATGCCGGCGTCCGGGAACTCCGGGCCGTACGCCGTGTAGCCGAGGCGCTCGTAGAAGCCCAGGGCGTGGGTCTGCGCGTGCAGGTCCACCGACGCGAGGCGGCGCGCGCGGGCCGCGTCCTCGATGGCGCGCACCAGGGCCGCGCCGACGCCGTGCCCGCGCGCCGCCCGGGACACGGCGAGCCGCCCCAGCGAACCGACTGAGAGGTCCCCGCCGGTCTTCGAGGCCGCCGCCTCGCCGGACAGCAGCCGCCCGGTGCCCAGCGGCACACCGTCCTCGCGGAGCGCCAGCACATGGACGGCCACGGCGTCGTAGGCGTCGTACTCGATGTCCTCGTCGACGCCCTGTTCGACCACGAAGACCTCCTTGCGGACCGCGAAGCACGCCTCACGGTCGGCAGGGCCCTCGGCGACCCGGACGGTGTACGGCGTGCTCACGCGTAGGTCTCCTCGCGGACCTGCTCGAGGGCCTGCTGGAGGTCCTCGGGGTAGTCGCTGGCGAATTCCACCCACTGCCCGTCGCCGGGGTGCTCGAAGCCGAGCCGTACGGCGTGCAGCCACTGACGGGTCAGGCGCAGCCGCTTGGCGAGGGTCGGATCGGCGCCGTAGGTGAGGTCGCCGACACAGGGGTGGCGGTGCGCGGACATGTGGACGCGGATCTGGTGGGTGCGGCCCGTCTCCAGCTTCACGTCCAGCAGGGAGGCGGCGCGGAAGGCCTCGATGAGGTCGTAGTGGGTCACCGAGGGCTTGCCGTCGGCCGTGACCGCCCACTTGTAGTCGTGGTTCGGGTGGCGGCCGATCGGGGCGTCGATCGTGCCGCTCGTCGGGTCCGGGTGGCCCTGGACCAGCGTGTGGTAGCGCTTGTCGACCGTGCGCTCCTTGAACTGGCGCTTGAGCGACGTGTAGGCGCGCTCCGACTTGGCGACCACCATCAGGCCCGAGGTGCCGACGTCCAGGCGGTGCACGATGCCCTGGCGCTCGGCGGCGCCGGACGTGGAGATCCGGTATCCGGCGGCGGCGAGACCACCGATGACGGTCTGGCCGGACCAGCCGGGCGAGGGGTGCGCGGCCACGCCGACCGGCTTGACGATCACGACCACGTCATCGTCGTCGTGCACGATCTCCATGCCCTCGACCGGCTCGGCGACCACCTGCACCGGGGCGGGTGCCTGCGGCATCTCGACCTCCAGCCAGGCGCCGCCGCGCACCCGCTCGGACTTGCCGACCACCGATCCGTCGACCTGGACCTTGCCGGCGGCGGCCAGCTCCGCCGCCTTCGTGCGGGAGAAGCCGAACATCCGGGAGATGGCGGCGTCGACGCGCTCGCCCTCCAGGCCGTCGGGCACGGGCAGGGTGCGGATCTCGGGAAGCGTGCTCACCCGTCGAGTATGCCGGACGGCTCCGCCGCTCCCGAACGAGCCTGTGGACAAGTGCCCCGCGCTCAGTCCTTGTGGACCGTGCCGTCGGGGTCCAGACCGCGGAAGGACAGCAGCACGATCAGGATGCCGCCGCACACGATCGCCGAGTCGGCGAGGTTGAACACCGCGAAGCCCTTGGGCGCGATGAAGTCGACCACCTCGCCCTCGAAGACGCCCGGCGCCCGGAAGATCCGGTCGGTGAGGTTGCCGAGCGCGCCGCCGAGCAGCAGGCCGAGCGCGACCGCCCAGGGAAAGCTGTACAGCTTGCGGGCCAGCCGGATGATCACCACGATCACGGCCGCGGCGATCAGCGTGAAGATGATCGTGAAGGCCGCGCCGAAGCCGAAGGCCGCACCCGGGTTGCGGATGGCGTGCAGCTCCAGCAGGTCCCCGACGAGCCGGATAGGCGCGTGCCCCTCCAGCCGGGAGACGACCAGCAGCTTGCTGATCAGGTCGAGGCCGTACGCGAACACGGCCACCGCGAACAGCACGGCGATCCGCCGCCCGCGGCCGGCCCGCCGCTGCGCAGGTGCGCGCCGCTCGTCCGCGCCGGCCTCGCCGGGCGCATCGGCCGCGCCGGTGCCGACGGGCGCTCCGGCCGCCGCCGTCTGCTCGCCGTCACCGTCCGGGGTGTCCGGCGTACCGATGATGCGCTCCGCCTCTGCCACGTGAGTCCCTCAACCTAGGTGCCTGACTGGGGACGAGACTACGGCACGGTCCGGCGGCGCCCCACGCTCAGGAGCGGCGTTCCTGTTTCTGCTTGCACTCCACGCACAGAGTGGCCCTCGGAAACGCCTGCATGCGTGCCTTGCCGATGGGGTTGCCGCAGTTCTCGCACAGGCCGTAGGTGCCCGCGGCCAGCCGCTCCAGGGCCCGTTCGGTCTGCGTGAGCATCTCGCGCGCGTTGGCGGCCAGCGCCAGCTCGTGTTCGCGCGTGATGTTCTTGGTGCCGGTGTCGGCCTGGTCGTCGCCGGCGCCGTCCCCGGAGTCCCGCATCAGTCCGACCAGGGACGCCTCGGACGAACTGATCTCCTCCCGCAGCCGCTCCATCTCCGACTGCAGTTCCGCGCGGGCCTTCTCGACCTCCTCCTCGGTCCAGGGGTCCTCTCCGGGGCGCACCGCCAGCTCGCCGGGCTCCGCCGCGGCGACCCGCGCCTTGGGAACGGCGGTCTGTTCCGTCGTGGCCGTGCCAGGAGTCTTCTTCGCAACCACCGTCGTGGCTCCCGTCTGCTCCGCGGCATGCGCCGCGCCCGCTTTCTTGGCCGTGCTCTTCCCGGCCGCCTCCCGCACCGCGGCCTTCTGACCAGTTCCTTTCTCACCGGTGGCCTTCTTCGCGACCGCCTTCTTCGCGACCGCGTCCTTCGCGACCGCGTTCTCGGCGCCGGCCTTCTTCGCGGCCCCCTCCTTGGCGACCCGCTCCTTGGAGGCCCCCTCCTTGGCGCCCGTCTCCCTGGGGCCCGTCTCCTCGGCGCCCGCCGCCTCGACGGGCGTTTCCCTGGCTGCCGCCTTCTTGGCTGCCGTGGCCGTCCTGTCCGTGGCCGCCCTCTCCGTGGCCACCTTCTTCACCGCGGCCTTGGCCGCCGCGGCCGCCCCCCCGGCGGCCTTCTTCCCACCCGCCGTCCCCTTCCCGGCGGCCGCCGTCTCCGTGACCGGCTCCTTCCCGGCCGGCTTCTTCCCTGCCACTTTCCCGGCGGGCGGCCTCTTCGCGGGCACCTTCTCGGCAGCCGGATCCCTCCCGCTCACTTTCTCGGCAGCCGTTTTCTTCCCGACCGTCTTCTCGGCAGACGCATTCTCAGCAGACGTCGTTTCGGCGGCCGCCTTCTCACCGGCCGTCTTCCCGGCGACCGCCCCCCTCCCGACCGCCTTCTTCCCGACCGCCGCCTTCCCGACCGTCTCCGTGGCGACCGCGTCCGCGGCGGCCACCTTCCCGGCAGCCGTCTTCCCGGCAGCCGTCTTCGCGGCAGGCTTCTTCCCGGCGGCCGTCCTGCCCGGGGCCGTCTTCTCGGTGGCAGGCCTCGCGCCGGTCTTCCCGGTCGCCGGCTGCTGTACGGCGGTCTTCTTCGCCACCATGGCCGCGGCCCCTTCACATATTGTGATCTTGCTCGCGAATCGTGCTGGGACGATAAATCGACTTGAGTCCCGCGGCAACGGGGCACACCGCCCGATTCGCCCGCCCGCACCCCCCGAGCCACGGGCCTGCATCCGTTGTGCCCAGCTCCCCGCCGGGTAATCCGCCGGGCCCGGCCGGCCCGGACCCGGGCGCCGGACCCCCTCGCCATTCGGGTCACGCGCCCCCCTGCCGCGACGTCCGCCCGCGCCCCGCGGAAAACCGGTCCGCCGCTGTCCGCGCCGCGCCGTACACTGGGCGGAGCGAGAAGCGTGGATGGGGACGAGTAGCGGCGTACGCAGCCCAGAGCGACCCGGGGACGGTGTGAGCCCGGGGGCGAGCGCGACGTGAAGATCACCCCGGAGCCGCCGGAAGAAAGCCGCAGCCCGAGCGCCGCGGCGAGTAGAACCGGTTTCGCGACCCCAATGAGGGGGCTCCCCGGCGCGTACGGCGCGGCGGAGGGCCAAGGAGGGTGGTACCGCGGGAGCGCGCCGCACACGGCGTAGACAGGAACGAAGGCTCTCGTCCCTCCGACGGAAGGCAGCAAGTCCGTTGGAGGATGCTCGCAGATGACAGCGCCGACGTACCGCCAGGTGCCCGCACAGGTCGACCTGCCCGCTCTTGAGCACGCCGTGCTCGACTTCTGGCGCGACCAGAAGATCTTCGCCAAGAGCCTGGAGCAGTCCGAAGGCCGCCCGGAGTGGGTGTTCTACGAGGGGCCGCCCACCGCGAACGGCATGCCCGGCGCCCACCACATCGAGGCACGCGTCTTCAAGGACGTCTTCCCCCGCTTCCGCACCATGCGCGGCTACCACGTGGCCCGCAAGGCCGGCTGGGACTGCCACGGCCTGCCCGTGGAGCTGGCCGTCGAGAAGGAGCTGGGCTTCTCCGGCAAGCAGGACATCGAGGCGTACGGCATCGCCGAGTTCAACGCCAGGTGCCGCGAGTCCGTGACCCGGCACACCGACGCCTTCGCCGAGCTGACGACCCGCATGGGCTACTGGGTCGACCTGGACGACGCCTACCGGACCATGGACCCCGAGTACGTGGAGTCGGTCTGGTGGTCGCTGAAGGAGATCTTCACCAAGGACCTGCTGGTCCAGGACCACCGCGTCGCCCCCTGGTGCCCCCGCTGCGGCACCGGCCTGTCGGACCACGAGCTGGCGCAGGGATACGAGACGGTCGTCGATCCGTCCGTCTACGTCCGTTTCCCGCTCACCTCCGGTCCGCTCGCCGGCGAGGCCGCCCTCCTGGTGTGGACGACGACCCCCTGGACGCTGGTGTCCAACACGGCGGTCGCCGCGCACCCCGAGGTCACCTACGTCGTCGCCACCGACGGCGAGGAGAAGCTCGTCGTCGCCGAGCCGCTCCTCGCCAAGGCGCTCGGCGAGGGCTGGCAGACCACGGGCCAGACCTTCACCGGCGCCGAGATGGAGCGCTGGACATACCAACGCCCGTTCGACCTCGTGGAGTTCCCGGAGCCGGCGCACTACGTGGTCAACGCCGACTACGTCACCACCGAGGACGGTACGGGTCTGGTCCACCAGTCCCCCGCCTTCGGTGAGGACGACCTCAAGGTCTGCCGTGCCTACGGCCTGCCGGTGGTGAACCCGGTCCGCCCGGACGGCACCTTCGAGGAGGACGTACCCCTCGTCGGCGGCGTCTTCTTCAAGAAGGCCGACGAGAAGCTCACCGAGGACCTGGCGCAGCGCGACCTCCTCTTCAAGCACCTGCCGTACGAACACAGCTACCCGCACTGCTGGCGCTGCCACACCGCGCTGCTCTACTACGCGCAGCCCTCCTGGTACATCCGCACGACGGCGATCAAGGACCGTCTCATCCAGGAGAACGAGAGGACCAACTGGTTCCCGGAGACGGTCAAGCACGGCCGCTTCGGCGACTGGCTGAACAACAACATCGACTGGGCGCTGTCCCGCAACCGCTACTGGGGCACCCCGCTGCCGATCTGGCGCTGCGAGGACGACCACCTCACCTGCGTCGGCTCCCGCGCGGAGCTGACCGAGCTGACGGGCACCGACCAGTCCGGCCTCGACCCGCACCGGCCGTACATCGACGAGGTCACCTTCGCCTGCCGTCACGACGGCTGCGGGAAGACGGCCACGCGCGTACCGGAGGTCATCGACGCCTGGTACGACTCGGGTTCGATGCCGTTCGCGCAGTGGGGCTACCCGTACAAGAACAAGGAGCTGTTCGAGAGCCGGTACCCGGCGCAGTTCATCTCCGAGGCGATCGACCAGACCCGCGGCTGGTTCTACACGCTGATGGCCGTCGGCACGCTCGTCTTCGACAAGTCGTCGTACGAGAACGTCGTCTGCCTCGGCCACATCCTCGCCGAGGACGGCCGCAAGATGTCCAAGCACCTGGGCAACATCCTGCAGCCGATCCCGCTCATGGACCAGCACGGCGCGGACGCGGTGCGCTGGTTCATGGCGGCCGGCGGTTCCCCGTGGGCGGCCCGCCGGGTCGGCCACGGCACCATCCAGGAGGTCGTCCGCAAGACCCTGCTGACGTACTGGAACACGGTCGCCTTCCAGGCCCTGTACGCCCGTACGTCGGGCTGGGCGCCGTCCGCGGCGGACCCGGCCCCGGCCGAGCGTCCGGTGCTGGACCGCTGGCTGCTGTCCGAGCTGCACGCGCTGACCGACCAGGTGACGCAGGCGCTGGAGGCGTACGACACCCAGCGCGCAGGCAAGCTGCTGTCCGCGTTCGTCGACGACCTGTCCAACTGGTACGTCCGCCGCTCGCGCCGCCGCTTCTGGCAGGGCGACAAGGCCGCGCTGCGCACGCTGCACGAGGTGCTGGAGACGGTCACCAAGCTGATGGCGCCGATCACCCCGTTCATCACCGAGCGGGTGTGGCAGGACCTGGTGGTGCCGGTGACCCCGGGCGCCCCGGATTCGGTCCACCTGGCCGCCTGGCCGGAGGCGGACCTGTCGGCCATCGACCCGGAGCTGTCGAAGCAGATGGTCCTCGTCCGCCGGCTGGTGGAGCTGGGCCGCGCCACGCGCGCGGAGTCGGGCGTCAAGACGCGTCAGCCGCTGTCCCGTGCGCTGATCGCGGCCACCGGGTTCGACGCCCTGGACCGGGAACTGCACGCGCAGATCACCGAGGAGCTGAACGTCGAGGGGCTGGCCTCGCTCAGCGAGGTCGGCGGCAGCCTGGTGGACACGACCGCCAAGGCCAACTTCCGGGCGCTGGGCAAGCGGTTCGGCAAGCGCGTCCAGGACGTGGCGAAGGCCGTCGCGAGCGCCGACGCCGCCGCCCTCTCCCTCGCCCTGCGCGAGGGCACGGCGACCGTGGAGGTCGACGGTGAGACGGTCGCCCTCGCCCCGGACGAGGTGATCATCACGGAGACCCCGCGCGAGGGCTGGTCCGTGGCCTCCGACTCCGGTGCCACGGTGGCGCTGGACCTGGAGATCACGGAGGAGCTGCGGCAGGCGGGCCTGGCCCGGGACGCGATCCGGCTGATCCAGGAGGCCCGCAAGAACAGCGGCCTGGACGTCGCCGACCGGATCGCCCTGCGCTGGACCTCCACGGACCCGGCGGTCATCGCGGCGCTCACCGAGCACGCCGGACTGATCGCCGACGAGGTGCTCGCGACCGACTTCGCCCAGGGCGAGGCGGACGACACCTTCGGCGAGCCCTTCACCGACGAGGGTCTGTCGCTCGTGTTCCGCCTGCGCAAGGCGTAGGCGCCGGACAGTCCGAAGGCCCGGCCCCTCTGCTGCGCAGGGGCCGGGCCTTTCGGCGTTCCGGAAGAGCGACGCGCCGGGGCGGGCCGGACTCGAACCGGCGTCCTCCTGGATGCCATCGAGGCGCGACGACCGTCTGCGCTACGCGCCCCGGCGCCCGGAGTACGCCACACGAGTCGATCATGGGGGCGTACGGCCTTTCGCGGCGGCCCCCGCGTCCCCCGGCCGCCGGACCAGACCCGTGCGCCCGCGCGGCGCAGGCGCACAGCGGTGCGGCCCCGCGCCCCTGAGGCACGCCCCGCGCAACCCGCGTAAAAAGGGCGGGCCCCCGGGACCGAAGTCCAGGGGGCCCGCCCTAGTGGACGCTGCCGACGCCGTTGTCGTACTGGCCTCAGGGGCCGGTCAGTTGTCGTCCTCGTCGATCAGGAACCCACGCATCGGCGAGGGAGCCTGGCCCATCGGGGACGGGCCCTGCGGGCGGACCGGGGCCATCGGCTGGGTCATGGCCGGGGTCATCTGCTGCTGGCCGCCGTAGGACGGGCCGGACGGAGCGGGCGAGCCGCCCATCGTCTGGTTGCCGCCGTAGGACGGGGCGCTCGCGCCGGCCGGTGCCATGGAGGGCGCCGGGGACGGCGGCAGCGACGCGGTCGCCGGGGTACGCGGCGGGGCCAGGGAGTCGTCCGCCTGGGTCTCCAGCTGGCGCAGCTGCGACTCCAGGTACGACTTCAGGCGCGTGCGGTACTCGCGCTCGAAGCCGCGCAGGTCCTCGACCTTGCGCTCCAGCGTGGCGCGCGCGGACTCCAGGGAGCCCATGGCGACACGGTGCTTCTCCTGCGCGTCCCGCTCCAGGGCGTCGGCCTTGGCTCGGGCGTCACGCTCCAGACCCTCGGCGCGGCTGCGGGCCTCGCCGACGATCTTGTTGGCCTCGGAACGGGCCTCGGCGATCGCCTGGTCGGCGGTCTGCTGGGCCAGCGAGAGGACACGGGCGGCGCTGTCGCCACCGGGACCCTGACCGGGGCCGCCCATCGGACCGCCCATGGGGCCGCCCATCGGACCGCCCATCTGCTGCTGCATGGGCGGCTGACCGCCCATCGGGCCCTGCCCCATCGAGCCCTGTCCCATGGAGCCCTGACCCATCGGACCCTGGCCCATCGGACCCTGGCCCATCGGACCCTGGCCCATCGGGCCGGGACCCTGCGGGCCGCCCTGACCGCCGGGGCCGGCGGGCAGCTGCGGGGCACCGCTCGGCAGCTGGGGCGGGCCACCCATGGGGCCGCCCATCTGCTGCTGCGGCGGGCCCGATATGCCGGCGGGCACCGGCTGGCCGGGACCTCGCATGCCCTGCTGCTGCTGAGGGTGCTGCTGGTCCTGCTCGGGAGGCTTGCGCATGTTCTGCTGGTTCTGGGCAGCAGCGCGCGTGGCCGCGGCCAGCTTGGCGCGCAGGTCCTCGTTCTCGCGGAGCAGACGGGTCAGTTCGGCTTCGACCTCGTCGAGGAAGGCATCGACCTCGTCCTCGTCATAGCCTTCTCGGAGGCGGACGGTCGTGAACTGCTTGTTCCGCACGTCCTCGGGGGTCAACGGCATCTCTTCACCTCAACGTAGTCATCGGCAGTCGGCAAGACCGGATCGTCCACCCTCATCTCACGAAACTCTGCGCAATGGAGATGAGAATGTAGACGATGATCATCAGTACGAAGAAGGACAGGTCGAGCGCCACGCCCCCGAGACGCAGCGGCGGGATGAACCGCCGCAGAAGCTTCAGCGGTGGATCGGTGACAGTGTAGGTGGCCTCCAGTACGACCACCATCGCCTTGCCGGGTTGCCACGAGCGGGCGAACTGGAAGACGTAGTCCATGACCAGCCGGAAGATGAGCACGACAAGGAACACCATCAGCGCGATGTAGATCACCTGCGCGAACACGCTCATGGCCTGTGGTTCCCTCTCCCCTGTTCCCGTGCTCTTCCGTACTTCGGTTCGGTCCCGCGTCTCAGCTCTGGTTGAAGAACCCGCCCTCTGCGATGCGGGCCTTGTCCTCCGCCGTGACATCGACGTTAGCAGGAGACAACAGGAACACCTTCTGCGTCACCCGCTCGATGCTGCCGTGAAGACCAAACACCAAACCGGCCGCAAAGTCGACAAGTCGCTTGGCGTCTGTGTCATCCATCTCAGTCAGATTCATGATCACCGGGGTGCCTTCACGGAAGTGTTCCCCGATGGTACGGGCCTCGTTGTAGGTCCGGGGGTGAAGTGTGGTGATCCGGTACGGCTCTCGTTCCGACACGACCTTGGGCATGATCACCGGTGCGTTCTTCTCCAGGGACTGACGTTCTTGTGTGATGGATGCCACGGGCGCGATGCGCGCCGGACGTCCGGATTCCGCGGCGAGCGAAGCCGAACGGGCCACCGGCTCGCGGGGCGCGGGCGGTTGCACGATTCGCACCTCTTCGTCCCTTTGGGACTGGTGTGGGCTGTGCGACTGGTGTGACGATTCATGCCGTCGGTGGTCCCGCTCGGGCTCCGGGTCCAGCTCCGGCTCGAAGTCGTCGTCGGGGTCGAATCCGCGGCCGTCGTACCCATCGTCCTCCACGAGGCCGAGGTAGACCGCCATCTTGCGCATCGCGCCGGCCATGCTCTGAGTCCTCCGCTCTGTGGTGGATCGACTGACGACTGCCAAGTGCCCGCGATCCACGTGGTCGTTGTGCCCAACTTCACGGGCATTGACCATATTTTCTGCTGTGGTCCGACTTCCTGGCGACGTTACCCGAGCCTGGGGCGGACTCCGAGTACCGCGGTGCCGACGCGCACATGTGTCGCCCCGGCGGCCACGGCCTGTTCGAGGTCCGCGCTCATCCCTGCGGACACCATGGTTGCAGCAGGATGGGCTCGGCGCAGGTCAGTCGACAAATCCATGAGGCGCTCGAACGCCGCCTGTTCGCGCCCCGCGTACTCCCCGGTGAGCGGGGCGACGGTCATCAGCCCGTCGAGCCGCAGTCCGGGCGAGCCGGCGATCAGACCGGCCAACTCTTCGATTCCGCCCGGCGCCACGCCACCGCGCTCCCCCCGGCCACTCGCGTCGGCGTCGAACGCGACCTGGATCAGACAGCCCAGCTCGCGCTCCGCCCGTACGGCCTCCTTCGACAGGGCGACGACGAGCCGGGACCGGTCGACGGACTGCACGACGTCGGCGTAACCGACCACGGAACGCACCTTGTTGGTCTGCAACTGGCCGACGAAGTGCCACTCCAGGGGCAGGTCCGCACAGGCCGCGGCCTTCGGGGCCGCGTCCTGGTCGCGGTTCTCGGCGACAAGGCGCACACCGAGATCCGACAGGATCCGCACATCGCTCGCCGGATAGGTCTTGGTGACCACGATCAGGGTCACCTCATCCCGGTCGCGCCCGGCCGCCGCACACGCGGCGGCGATACGCTCATCCACCTTCGCCAGATTCGCGGCGAGTTCGGTCTTACGGTCCGTCATGCCCCATCAGTCCAGCCAGACGTAGCCCGCGAGGCGCCCGGTGGCGCGGTCGCGGCGGTACGAGAAGTGGTCACCCGACTCCAGCGTGCACACCGGCGACTGCACCCGGTCGCACACCCCGAGCCGGTCCAGCTGCGCGTGCACCCCGGCGCTCACGTCGACCGCCGGCGTGCCCCAGCTCGTTTCGGCGTGCGCCTCCGGCTCGACGGCGGCCACCTCGGCGCGCATCGTCTCCGGCACCTCGTAACACCGGCCGCACACGGCCGGTCCGGTGCGGGCGACGATGCGGGCCGGGTCGGCGCCGAGCGACTCCATGGCCTCGATCGCGGCGGGCACGATCCCCTTGACCATGCCGGGCCGCCCGGCGTGCGCCGCGGCGGCGACCCCGGCGACCGGGTCGGCCAGCAGGACCGGCACACAGTCGGCGGTCAGGACGGCCAGGGCCAGCCCGCGGGTCGCGGTCACGAGCCCGTCGACCTCCGGGGTGAGCCGGGTGGTCCACGGTCCCTCGACCTCGGCGACATCGCTGCCGTGCACCTGGTTCATCCAGACCACCCGCGCCGGGTCCAGGCCGAGCGACCTGGCGGCCAGCGCCCGGTTGGTGCGTACGGCGTCGGGGTCGTCCCCGACCGCCCCACCGAGGTTCAGCTCCTCATACGGAGCGGCGCTCACCCCGCCCCACCGGTCGGTGAAGGCGAAGTGCGCGCCGCTCACGCTCTCGCGCTGTCCTATCACTTGAGGAAGTCCGGCACGTCCAGCTCCTCGGCCGCGCTGTCCGAGTAGGTCCGGGGCGACGGCGTCACCGGCGGGGTGACCGGGATGTCGGGCACCGGCTCGGGCGTCGGCTCCGGCTCCTCCTTCGGCTTGACGCTGCCCAGCGAGCCGAAGGACGGACGGCTGGGCTCGCTCGGCCGGGCCGGTGCGGGCTCCTCGCGGCGGCCGGAGGCCGAACCGGAGGTGGAGCTGAGGACGTTCTCCCGGCGGGCCGGCGGCTGGCCGCCGTCGAAGCCGGCCGCGATCACGGTCACCCGGACCTCGTCACCGAGGGCGTCGTCGATGACCGCGCCGAAGATGATGTTGGCCTCGGGGTGGGCGGCCTCGCTGACCAGCTGGGCGGCTTCGTTGATCTCGAACAGGCCGAGGTCGGAACCGCCGGAGATGGAGAGCAGCACGCCCCGGGCGCCGTCGATGGACGCCTCCAGCAGCGGCGAGGAGATCGCCATCTCGGCGGCGGCCACCGCGCGGTCGTCGCCGCGGGCCGAGCCGATGCCCATGAGGGCCGAACCGGCCTCGGACATGACCGACTTGACGTCGGCGAAGTCCAGGTTGATCAGGCCGGGGGTGGTGATGAGGTCGGTGATGCCCTGGACACCGGAGAGCAGGACCTGGTCGGCGGACTTGAAGGCGTCCAGGACCGAGACCTGGCGGTCCGAGATGGACAGCAGCCGGTCGTTCGGGATGACGATGAGGGTGTCGACCTCTTCGCGCAGTTCGGCGATGCCGTCCTCCGCCTGGTTCGCGCGGCGCCGTCCCTCGAAGGTGAACGGGCGCGTGACCACACCGATGGTGAGGGCGCCGAGCGACCGTGCGATGTTGGCCACGACGGGCGCCCCGCCGGTGCCGGTGCCGCCGCCTTCACCGGCCGTCACGAAGACCATGTCGGCCCCCTTGAGGACCTCCTCGATCTCCTCACGGTGGTCCTCGGCGGCCTTGCGGCCGACGGCCGGGTTGGCTCCGGCGCCGAGTCCGCGGGTGAGTTCCCGGCCGACGTCGAGCTTGACGTCGGCGTCGCTCATCAACAGCGCCTGTGCGTCGGTGTTGATGGCGATGAACTCGACACCCTTGAGACCGACCTCGATCATCCGGTTGATGGCATTGACACCACCGCCGCCGACACCGATGACCTTGATGACTGCGAGGTAGTTCTGCGGTGCTGCCACGTCGAAGGCCTCTCGCCTCGAATTACGTTGTCGTCGCCGTGCGGTGCCCCGCACCGGGACGACAGATGCCGAATGGGACGGTCCGTAGCGCCGACCCGAACCCTAACCCTGAAGTTTAGGGTTACCAGTGTGTCTGTTCCCTGGAGTCTTCTGAACAGGACACTAAGTCGACAAGTGGCGCCCGTTCAACGAACACGCCGAACCTCCCGTTTTTCTTTTCACCCTATGTGATCAGCCATAGCGGTGCCCAACCAGGGTGCTGGCCTGCGCTGATGTGCGTCAACTCCCCGATGACGCAGGGGCGGTGGGGACGCTGACATCGAAGTACCGCGCGCCGGGAGCTGCTTTCATGAGAGCCGTGAGGGCCCGTGCCTTGGCGCGGCCCTCCTCGTCGCTGCCCCATGCCACCGTGCGGCCGTCACCCAGGTCCAGCGAGATGGCGTCGTAGGAGCGGACTTGCACGGTCCGGGTGGTCTGCGCCACGCGGGCGGGCAGGTCGCCGGCGACCCGGACGGCCGCGCGCACGAGCCGGTCGCTGCCGAAGCGGCGGAGACTCGCGGCGCCCGGCCCCTTCCCCGAGGCGGACAATTCCAGCGCCGGAACGCCTTTCGGTGCCTGCGGAACCGTGGCGAAACGGACACCTTCGTCATCGACTTCGGTGAACTTCCCGCCCTTTCGGACAAGAAGAACCGGAGTGCGCTCGATCACTTTCAGGCCGATTCCATGGGGCCAGGAACGAACCACGTCTACCGTGTCAATTCGGGGCAATTTCCGGCGAAGACGGGACTCGATGGCCTTCGTGTCGACGGAGACCATCGGCGCCCCGACGGGCACGGCCGCCGCCCGGCGGACCTCCTCGGGGGTCAGTACCAGGGTGCCCGACACCGAGACGTGTCTGACGCGCAGCCACTGGGAGCCGTACAACACCCAAGTCCCGCCGGCCCCCAGAAGCACGGCGAGCACGACCAGAATGACGATCGTACGAAAGCGCCGGTTTCTGAGCCCGCGGGCGAGCGGCGGGCCGGACGACTCCTGCTGGCGTTCACCGCGCTCGGCGGTCGTCGGTCCGGCCACGCTCACTGCCCTTTCGTCATACGGTCCTAACGGCGCGAGGCGATCGCCTCGTACACCATGCCGACGAGCAGCTCGTCGGCGTCCCGGCGGCCGAACTCGCTTGCCGCGCGGGACATCTCGTACAGCCGGTGCGGGTCGGCGAGCACGGGCAGCACGTTCTGCTGCACCCACTCGGGCGTCAGTTCCGCGTCGTCGACGAGCACTCCGCCGCCGGCCTTCACCACCGGCTGGGCGTTGAGCCGCTGTTCGCCGTTGCCGATGGGCAGCGGGACGTAGGCGGCCGGGAGCCCGACGGCGGAGAGTTCGGCGACGGTCATCGCGCCCGCGCGGCAGAGCATCATGTCGGCCGCGGCGTACGCGAGGTCCATCCGGTCCAGGTAACTTACCGGGATGTAGGGGGGCATCCCCGGCATCTGGTGCACCTGCGGCAGTTCGTTCTTCGGGCCGACCGCGTGCAGGATCTGGATCCCGGCCTGCTGGAGCCACGGGGCGACCTGCTGGACCACCTCGTTGAGGCGCCGGGCGCCCTGGGAGCCGCCGGAGACCAGCAGCGTGGGCAGGTTCGGGTCGAGCCCGAAGCGGGCGCGGGCCTCCGGGCGGACGGCGGCGCGGTCCAGCGTGGCGATGGAGCGGCGCAGCGGGATGCCGATGTAGCGGGCGTCACGCAGCTTGCTGTCCGGGGTGGAGACGGCGACCCGGGCCGCGTACCGCGAGCCGATCTTGTTGGCCAGGCCCGGGCGCGCGTTGGCCTCGTGGATCACGATGGGCACGCCGAGGCGCTTGGCGGCCAGGTAGCCGGGCAGGGCGACATAGCCGCCGAAGCCGACCACGCAGTCCGCCTTGGTGCGCTCCAGGATCTGCTCCGCGGCCTTGATCGTGCCGCGCAGCCGGCCCGGGACGGTGATCAGCTCGGGAGTGGGCTTGCGGGGCAGTGGCACCGCGGGGATGAGCGCCAGCTCATAGCCGCGCTCCGGGACGAGCCGGGTCTCCAGGCCGCGCTCCGTGCCCAGGGCCGTGATCCCCACGGTCGGGTCCTGCCTGCGCAGGGCGTCCGCGAGGGCGAGCGCGGGCTCGATGTGGCCGGCGGTCCCCCCACCGGCGAGTACGACATGCACCGAAATTCACCGCTCTCCGGACGAACGCGCCGCCGAGGCACGCCGTCGCATCGTGTTCCATCTCCGAGGCCCCCGCTCGGCACCGGAGCCTCCCGCCCGCTTTTTACCAAAGCGAGGTTGCCGCATCGCAAGCGCTGCCCGCGCAGCGGGCTCGTCGCGCGCGAAGGCGATCAGCAGCCCGATGGCGAACATGGTCGGCAGCAGGGCGGACCCTCCGTAGGAGAACAGCGGGAGCGGGACGCCGGCGATCGGCAGCAGGCCGAGCACCGCACCGATGTTGATCACCGCCTGGGCGGTGATCCAGGTGGTCACGCCTCCCGCGGCATACCTCACGAAGGGGTCCTCCGTGCGTCCGGCCACGCGGATACCCGCATAGCCTAGAGCCGCGAACAGGGCGAGCACCGACAGCGTCCCTGCCAGGCCCAGTTCCTCACCGGTGACGGCGAAGATGAAGTCGGTGTGGGCTTCGGGGAGTTGGCCCCATTTTTCCACACTCGCACCCAGTCCGGAACCGAAGAGTCCGCCGGAGGCGAGCGCGTAGATGCCGTGCACGGCCTGCCAGCAGTCGGCGACCCCCGTCCTGGGCTCGGTGGCGCCGATGCAGGCGAGCCGGGCCATCCGGTTGGGACTGGTCTTGATCAGGAGCACACCGATCAGCGCGGCGACCGACAGCACCCCGGCGAACAGCCGGGTCGGCGCGCCCGCGAGCCACAGCAGACCGAAGAGGATCGCTGTGAGAATGATCGCGGTGCCCATGTCGCCGCCGAGCATGATCAGCCCGAGCAGCAGGAAGGCGACCGGGACCAGCGGCACCAGCATGTGCTTCCACTGGTTGAGCAGCTTCCGCTCCTGTTTGCGGGCGATCAGGTCCGCGCCCCACAGCACCAGGGCGAGCTTGCCGAACTCGCTGGGCTGGATCTGGAAGGAACCGCCGAGGGAGATCCAGTTCTGGTTGCCGTTGACCGCCATCCCTATCCCGGGCACCTGCACCAGGGCCATCAGGAAGACGGCGGCGGCGAGGATCGGGTAGGCCAGCGCCCGGTGCAGTTTCACCGGCATGCGGGAGGCGACGAACAGCAGTGCGCCGCCGATGGCCGCGGCGAGGAACTGCTTGCGGAAGAAGTACGACCCGGGCAGCGACAGCTGGAGCGCGGTGATCTGGGAGGCCGAGTAGACCATCACCAGGCCCAGCACGATGATCAGCACACAGCCGCCGACGATCAGGTAGTAGGCCGTCAGCGGCCGGTCCCACGCCTTCCGCGCGCGGGAGGAGAGCCGCTGTACGGGGTTCTCCCGCGCGGGGCGGGGGGTGGCGGGACGGCGGGACGCCCGCTGTACGGGCGGCCGGCCGGTACGGCTACCGGGCATCGGCGCCTCCACTGAACGTCGACCGTCCCACGCGTCCCTCCCAAGATCCGCCCGGCAGGCGGCCGGGGTCAGGCGCCGAGTTCGCGGACCGCAGCCGCGAACGCGTCACCGCGCTGGTTGTAGTTGGTGAACATGTCCATGGAGGCGCAGGCCGGGGCCAGCAGCACCGTGTCGCCGGGCTGAGCCAGCCGCTTCGCTTCCGTCACCGCCTGGAGCATCGCCCCAGTGTCGGTCCGGTCGAGGTCGACCACGGGTACTTCCGGGGCGTGTCGCGCGAGGGCCTCGCGGATCAGGGCCCGATCGGCGCCGATCAGGACCGCGCCGCGAAGTCGCTTCGCGGACCTCGCGACCAGTTCGTCGAAGGCCGCGCCCTTGGCCAGACCGCCCGCAATCCATACGATCGGTTCATATGCCGCCAACGAGGCTTCCGCGGCGTGGGTGTTGGTCGCCTTGGAGTCGTCCACGTACGCGACCCCGTCGATGTCGGCCACGTGCGCGATGCGGTGGGCGTCCGGGCGGAAGGCCCGCAGACCGTCCCGTACGGCGGTGGCGGGGACCCCGAAGGCGCGCGCGAGGGCCGCCGCCGCAAGGGCGTTGGCGATGTTGTGCGGGGCCGGCGGGTTGACGTCCGAGACCTCGGCCAGCTCCTGCGCGTTCTTGTGCCGGTTCTCCACGAAGGCACGGTCGACCAGAATGCCCTCCACGACGCCGAGTTGGGAGGGGCCGGGCGTGCCCAGGGTGAACCCGACGGCCCGGCAGCCCTCTTCGACGTCGGCCTCGCGTACGAGGTCCTCGGTGGCCCGGTCGGCGGCGTTGTAGACGCAGGCGACCTTGTTGCCCTCGTAGACACGGCCCTTGTCGCGCGCGTACGCCTCCATGGAGCCGTGCCAGTCCAGGTGGTCCGGCGCGAGGTTCAGGACCACCGCCGAGTGCGCCCGCAGGGAGGGCGCCCAGTGGAGCTGGTAGCTGGACAGCTCCACCGCGAGGACGTCGTAGCGCTCCTCGCCGAGGACCGCGTCCAGCAGGGAGACACCGATGTTGCCGACGGCGGCCGTGCGCAGGCCCGCGGCCGTCAGGATCGAGGCGAGCATCTGGACGGTCGTGGTCTTGCCGTTGGTGCCGGTCACGGCCAGCCAGGGGGCCGCGTCGGGCCCGCGCAGGCGCCAGGCCAGCTCCACGTCGCCCCAGACGGGCACACCGGCCTGCTCGGCGGCGCGGAACAGCGGCTTGCCGGGCTGCCAGCCGGGCGCGGTGACGATCAGCTCAGTGCCCTCCGGCAGGGTGGCGCCGTCACCGAGGCGCACGGTGATGCCGAGCGCCTCCAGTTCGGCGGCCTGCTCGCGCGCGCGGGCGTCGTCGCCGTCGTTGACGACCGTGACGACCGCCCCGCGCGCGTGCAGCACCTTCGCCGCCGGGACGCCGGAGACGCCGAGCCCGGCGACGGTGACGTGCTTGCCCTGGAATTCAGAAGGCACCGAGGAGGTCACTTGTCCGCTGCCCATCCCGCGTAGAAGAGGCCCAGTCCGACGATCACACAGATGCCCTGGATGATCCAGAAGCGGACCACCACCAGGACCTCGGACCAGCCCTTGAGTTCGAAGTGGTGCTGGAGCGGTGCCATCCGGAAGACGCGCTTGCCGGTGAGCCGGAACGAGCCGACCTGGATGACGACCGACATGGTGATGAGGACGAACAGGCCGCCCATGATGGCCACCAGCAGCTCCGTGCGGGAGAGGATGGCCAGACCGGTGAGGACACCGCCGAGCGCGAGCGACCCGGTGTCACCCATGAAGATCTTGGCCGGCGAGGTGTTCCACCACAGGAAGCCGAGGCAGGCGCCCATCAGCGCGGAGGCGACCACGGCGAGGTCCAGCGGGTCGCGCACCTCGTAGCAGGCGCCCGGGTTGGTGAGGGTCTGCGCGTTGGCGCAGGACTCCTGGAACTGCCAGACCCCGATGAAGGTGTAGGCGCCGAAGACGAGGACCGAGGCGCCGGTGGCGAGACCGTCCAGACCGTCGGTCAGGTTCACACCGTTGGACATCGCGAGGATCATGAACAGCGCCCAGACCACGAACAGCACCGGGCCGATGGACCAGCCGAAGTCGGTGATGAACGACAGCTTCGTGGACGCCGGGGTGTTGCCGCGCGCGTCGGAGAACTGCAGCGACAACACGGCGAAGGCGATGCCGACGATCAGCTGGCCGGCCATCTTCGCCTTGGCCCGCAGACCCAGCGAGCGCCGCTTGACGATCTTGATGTAGTCGTCGAGGAAGCCGACCAGACCCATGCCGAACATCAGGCCGAGGACCAGCAGGCCCGAGTACGTCGGCGTCTGGCCGGTGATCACCTTGGACAGGAAGTACGCGGCGATCGTCGCCAGGATGAAGGCGATACCGCCCATGGTCGGGGTGCCGCGCTTGCTGGCGTGCTCCCGGGGGCCGTCGTCACGGATGTACTGGCCGTAGCCCTTGCGGGCGAGCAGCTTGATCAGCAGCGGGGTGCCGATCAGTGTCAGGAAGAGGCCGATGACACCCGAGAACAGGATCTGCTTCATCATCGGGCATCAACCCCGTGCCCGGCACCGGCCTCGACGAGCGCCTGGGCGACGCTCTCCAGCCCCACCGAACGGGACGCCTTCACGAGTACGACGTCCCCCGGGCGCAACTCGCTGCGCAACAGGTCGATCGCCGCCTGTGCGTCGGACACGTGCACCGACTCCTCACCCCACGAACCCTCGTTATATGCGCCCAGTTGCAGCCAGGAGGCCTCAATCCCCCCGACGGCGACGAGCTTGCTGACGTTGAGCCGGACGGCGAGCCGTCCGACGGCGTCGTGCTCGGCGAGCGCCTCGTCCCCCAGCTCGGCCATCTTGCCGAGCACCGCCCACGTGCGGCGCCCCTTGCCCATGGCCGCGAGCGCCCTGAGGGCGGCCCGCATGGACTCGGGGTTGGCGTTGTAGGCGTCGTTGACGATGGTCACGCCGTCCGGGCGCTCAGTGACCTCCATGCGCCAGCGGGAGAGGGAGCCCGCCTCGGAGAGCGCGAGGGCGATCTCTTCCGCGGACATGCCCAGCTCATGGGCGACGGCGGCCGCGGCGAGCGCGTTCGACACGTGGTGCTCACCGTACAGGCGCATGGTCACATCGCTTGCACCGGAGGGTGTGTGAAGCCTGAACGCGGGCTGTCCGCTGTCCGTGAGTCGCACGTTCTCGGCGCGTACGTCCGCTTCGGCCGACTCTCCGAAAAGGACCACCTTCGCCTTGGTACGGGAGGCCATGGCCCGGACCAGCGGGTCGTCGGCGTTGAGGATCGCCGCGCCGCCGTCCGCCGCGGCGGGGAGAGCCTCGACCAGCTCGCCCTTCGCCTGGGCGATCTGCTCACGTCCGCCGAACTCGCCGATGTGGGCGGTGCCGACGTTGAGCACCAGGCCGATCCTCGGCGGGGTGAGGCCGGCGAGGTAGCGGATGTGCCCGATGCCGCGGGCGCCCATCTCCAGCACGAGGAACTTCGTCTCCTCGGTGGCGGACAGGGCGGTCAGCGGCAGCCCGATCTCGTTGTTGAGCGAGCCGGGCGTGAACACCGTCGGCGCCTTGCGCTGCAGGACCTGGGCGATGAGGTCCTTGGTGCTGGTCTTGCCGGCCGAACCGGTCAGGGCGACGAGGGTCGCGCCGAGCCGGCGTACGACGTGCCGGGCGAGGGCACCGAGGGCGGCCTGGACGTCGTCCACGACGACGGCGGGGACGCCGACCGGCCGGGAGGCCAGCACGGCGACCGCGCCGGCCTCGACGACCCGCTGTGCGTAGTCGTGGCCGTCCACGCGCTCGCCGACGAAGGCGGCGAACAGGCTGCCGGGCACCACCTCACGGGAGTCCCGGACGACCGGTCCCGTCACCTGCGCGGACGGATCCGGTATGTCGTGCGTCTGCCCGCCGACGACTGCTGCGATCTCGGCGAGGGAGAGGGCGATCACAAGTTCATCCCTGGGTCTTCTGGATAGCTTCGCGAAGCACCTGGCGGTCGTCGAAGGGACGGACCACGCCGGCGATGTCCTGGCCCTGCTCGTGACCCTTGCCCGCGACCAGCACGGTGTCGCCGGCCTGGGCGCGGCCCACGGCGGCGGCGATGGCGGCGGCCCGGTCCTCGAAGAGGAGCACCTCGCCGCGCTGGTGCGCGGGCACGGAGGCCGCGCCCTGGAGCATGGTCGCGAGGATCGCGAGGGGGTCCTCGGAGCGGGGGTTGTCGGAGGTCAGTACGGCCGTGTCGGAGAGGCGGGCCGCGGCGGCGCCCATCGGGGCGCGCTTGGTCTGGTCGCGGTCGCCGCCGCAGCCGAGGACGATGTGCAGCCGGCCCTTGGTGACCTTGCGCAGCGCCTTGAGCACGGACTCGACCGCGTCGGTCTTGTGGGCGTAGTCGACGACCGCGAGGTAGGGCTGCCCGGCGTCGACGCGCTCCAGACGGCCCGGGACGCCCGGTACGGCGGCGACGCCGTCGGCGGCGGTCTGCGGGTCGAGGCCGGCGGCGGCGAGGGCGACGACGGCGGCGAGGGTGTTCGCCACGTTGAAGGGGCCGGCGATCGGCGACCTGGCGTGGATCCGCTCGCCGTTCGGGCCGAGCACGGTGAACGTCGAGTCCATCGGGCCGACCTGGACGTCCTCGGCGCGCCAGTCGGCGTCGGGGTGGCCCTCGGCGGAGAAGGTGACGACCGGGACGGTCGCCTCCTCGGCGAGCCGGCGGCCGTACTCGTCGTCGGCGTTGACCACGCCGAGCCGGCTGCGCTGCGGGGTGAAGAGCTGTGCCTTGGCCCGGAAGTAGTCCTCCATGTCGGAGTGGAACTCCATGTGTTCCGGGCTGAGGTTGGTGAAGACGGCGACGTCGAAGACGCAGCCGTCGACCCGGCCGAGGACCAGGGCGTGGCTGGAGACCTCCATGGCGACCGCCTCGACGCCGCGCTCGCGCATGACGGCGAACAGGGCCTGCAGGTCGGTGGCTTCGGGGGTGGTCCGCTCGGACTTGATGCGCTCGTCGCCGATGCGCATCTCGACGGTGCCCACGAGACCGGTGGCGCGGGCGGTCCTCAGGCCGCCTTCCACCAGGTAGGCGGTGGTGGTCTTGCCGGAGGTGCCGGTGATGCCGATCTGGAGCAGATCGCGGCCCGGGTGCCCGTAGACGGTGGCCGCCAGTTCGCCCATCCGCGCGCGCGGGTCGTCCACGACCAGGACGGGCAGGCCGGCCGCGGCGGCGCGCTCGGCGCCGCTCGGGTCGGTGAGCACGGCGACCGCGCCGAGGCTCGCGGCCTGGGTGACGAAGTCGGCGCCGTGCAGCCGGGCGCCCGGCAGGGCGGCGTACAGGTCGCCGGGCCGGACGGCGCGCGAGTCGTGGGTGATCCCCGTGACCTCGGCGGAGCCGGCCGGAGCGGCGGCACCCAGCTGATCGGCGAGTTCCGCGAGGGGTGTGGCGGAGACCTGAACCGGTCGCGGCGGTCCCGGATATGTCACGGAAGCGCCCTTCTGGGTGGTTTGGGACTGATCAGCGTGTGGCACGGCGGTGAGCGTACCGGGCGTACCCGCCCGGGAGCGAAGTGAGGGGTTCTCGGCCCCGTGGTTCCCGGCGTCCGGGGTGATCGTTGTCACGAGCTCGTTCCTGGTGTTTCCGTGGTGCTGATCAGGGCTTGTACTCGACGGGCAGGTTGGCGGGCTTCGCCCCGGTCGGCGGGACCTGGAGGGTCTTCAGGGCGAACTCCATCACCTGCTTGTAGATGGGACCGCAGATCTGGCCGCCGAAGTAGCTCCCGGAGGTGGCGTTCTGGATGGCGCAGTAGACGGTGATCCGCGGGTTGTCGGCGGGGGCGAAACCGGCGAACGACGAGGTGTAGCCGCGGTAGCGGCCGGTGGCCGGATCCACGCGGTTGGCGGTGCCGGTCTTGCCCGCAACCCGGTACCCGGGGATGCGGGCCTTGATGCCGGTGCCCTGCTCGTCGTCGACCACGGACTCCAGCATCTGGGCGAGGCTCCTGGCGGTCTTCTCGCTGACGACCCGGGCCTGCCGGGGCTTGGGCGCCGGGACGAAGCGCCCGTCGGCGCCCTTGGTGCCGCGCACCAGGCTCGGCTGGACGCGGACGCCGCCGTTGGCGATGGTCGAGTACACGGAGGCGGCCTGCATCGCGTTGATGGAGAAGCCCTGGCCGAAAGGGATCGTGTACTGCTGCGAGGTGGACCACTTCTGGGGCGGCGCGAGGATGCCGGGGGTCTCACCGGGGAAGCCGAGGCCGGTGTAGCCGCCGATGCCGAACTTGCGCAGGTACGAGTAGAGGACCTTGTTGGCCTCGGCCTGGCTCTTGCCCAGCTCGCCGGTGGCCAGGATGGTGCCGATGTTGCTGGACTTGGCGAGCACCCCGTTGAGCGTGAGGTTCCAGGTGGCATGGTCGACGTCGTCCTGGAAGAGCCGGTCGCCGCGGTGCAGCCGGTTGGGTACGACGACGTGGGTGAGCGGGGTGGCCACGTTCCGCTCCAGCACGGCCGCCATCGACATGACCTTCGCGGTGGACCCGGGCTCGTAGGCGTCCTGGAGGGCCGCGTTGCCCATGGCCTCGCCGTCGGCCTTCGACAGGTCGTTCGGGTCGAAGCCGGGCGAGTTGGCCATGGCCAGGATCTGGCCGGTGCGGGTGTCCTGGACGATGACGTAGCCGCGGTCCGCCCTGGACTTCCTCACCTGCTCGCTGATCGCGTTCTGCGCGGCCCACTGGATGTCGCGGTCGATGGTCAGCTCGACGTCGGCGCCGGGCACGGCGGGCGTCCCGGTGGATCCCGCCGTGGGCACCTCACGCCCGCCGGACTGTGCGTACCGGAGCTTGCCGTCCTTGCCGGACAGCTGCTTGTTCAGCTGCTGCTCGACACCGCCGCCGCCCTGGCCGTCGGCGTTGACCCAGCCCAGTATCCCGGCGGCCAGGTCCCGGTTCGGGTACACCCGCTGGCTGCTGGGGTCGGCGAAGACACCGGCCAGTACGTTGACGGTGGTCCGGTCGGCCTCGCCCTTCTTCGTGAGCGCGGTCTTGAGGTCCTTGATCTGCTTCCAGACCTGCGGGGTCTGCCGGGCGGCGAGCCGGGTGTAGCGGGAGTTCCTGTTCTCGGGCCGCAGCTTCCTGACGAGCGCGGCCTGGTCCTGGCCGAGGATCGGGGCGAGCAGCGCGGCGGCCCGCTCCGGGCCGTCGTGGATCTTCAGCTGCCGGGGGCCGAACATGGTCGGGTCGGCGGTGATGTCGTACGCGTCCTCGCTGACGGCGAGGGCGACGCCGTTGCGGTCGGTGATCTCGCCGCGCTCGGCGGCCAGGGTGTGCACCACGTACCGGTTCTGCTCGGCCCGCGCCGCGTAGGCGCTGGCGTCGACGGCCTGGACCTGGAGCAGCCGTACGACGAAGACGAGCAGCACCAGGGTCAGGGCGAGGCCGACCAGGCGCAGCCGGGGCCGGGGGCTGCCGAGCCGGAGCGGGCGCGGGGGCATGGGCCGGGCTCCGCTCGGGCGGCGGGCCGGCCGGGCACCGGGTCCGGGCTGCCGCCGGACGGCGCCCCGCGGTCGCGGAGGCCCCGCGGGCCCGGGCACACGGCGGCGCGGCGGTTGCCTGTCGGTCACTTCCGTCACCTGCCGGGGGTCGGGGAGGGAATGGGCTGAGGCGCGGCCGCCGGGGCGCAGGTCCGTACCGGACGGCGCCGGAGCACCGGACGTCGCCGCCTCACGCCCAGAACCGGTCCGACACCGCACCGGAAACGGCCACTGCCGTCCCCGTCACCCGAGCGGAGCGCACACGCGGGCCCGGCCGGACGCCGGCGCGGCGGTTGCCTGTCGGACACTTCCGTCACCTGCCGGGGGTCGGGGAGGCGAGGGGCTGGGGGGCGGCGGGCGGCGCGGAGACCGCGGGGGCCGGGGCTCCCTGGGGCTGGGCCGGCGGGGCGGCGGGCGCCGCGGCGGGGCCCGGGGCGGCGAAGGTGCCCACGGCCGGGACCAGCGCCTCGGGGGCGGCCGGGCGCGAGAGGACGGCGGCTTCGGGGGCGGCACTGGGCACGCCCTTGACCGTGCCGTCGGGGCCGAGGAAGGCCGGGTCGCCACCGGGGACCATGCCGAGTTCGCCGGCGCGCCGCTGGAGGGCGTCGGGGGACGAGTAGGCGTCGATGTCCCGCTGGAGGGCCTGTTCCTCGTCGGTGAAGTTCTTCGTCCGCTTCTGCAGGTCGGCGAGTTCGAACGAGCCTTCGCTGACCGCCGAGTTCAGCACCAGCAGCCCGATGAGGCCGCCGCCGAGCAGCACGACGACGAGGAGGACGAACGGGGTGCGGGCCGCCCGGGCGCGGCCGGCCGGCAAGAGCCGGGCGAGCCGGGCGGCCCTCCCCTTCAGTTCGGGTTTCCTGCTCACTGCTCCCCCGGTGCGTGGGGGACGCCGCTCCCCCGGTGCGCGGGGGGAACCCTCCGACCCGTCTGGCTCACTCGACGTCCTCCCTGATGCGCTCGGCGCCCCGCAGTCTGGCCGGGGCGGCCCGGCGGTTCTCGGCGATCTCTTCCTCGGTGGGAAGTTCGGCACCGCGGGTGAGCAGCTTGAGCCGCGGCTGGTAGCGCTCGGGCACGACCGGCAGTCCGGGCGGCGCGGTGGAGGTGGCCCCGGCCGCGAACACCTGCTTGACGAGCCGGTCTTCGAGCGAGTGGTACGACAGGACGCCGATCCGTCCGCCGACGTCCAGGGCCTTCACGGCGGCCGGGATCGCCCGCTCCAGCACGGACAGTTCGCCGTTGACCTCGATGCGCAGCGCCTGGAAGGTCCGCTTGGCAGGGTTGCCGCCGGTGCGCTTGGCGGCCTGCGGCAGCGCGTCACGGATGAGCTCCACCAGCCGGGCGCTGTTGTCGAACGGCTCCTTCTCGCGCTCGCGGACGATCGCGGAGACGATCCGCTTGGCCTGCTTCTCCTCGCCGTACGCGCGCAGGATGCGCACGAGTTCGCCCGCCGGGTAGGTGTTGAGGACCTCGGCGGCGCTGATCCCGGTCGTCTGGTCCATGCGCATGTCCAGGGGCGCGTCCTGCGCGTAGGCGAAGCCGCGGTCGGCCTCGTCGAGCTGCATGGAGGAGACCCCGAGGTCGAACAGGACGCCCTGCACGCGCGCGACGCCGAGCCGGCGCAGTACGTCGGGCAGCTCGTCGTACACGGCGTGCACGAGGGTGGCGCGGTCCCCGAACGGAGCGAGCCGCTCGCCGGACAGGCGCAGCGCCTCCTTGTCCCGGTCCAGGCCGATCAGCCGTGCGTCGGGGAACCGGTCCAGCAGTGCCTCGCTGTGCCCGCCGAGGCCGAGGGTGCAGTCGACGACCACCGCTCCCGGGAGCTCCAGGGCGGGCGCCAGCAGATCCAGGCACCGCTGGAGCATCACCGGGACGTGTCGACTCTGGCTCAAGGGGGCCTCTCAGTTCCGGCGGGCCGTACGCACCGTCGGTCCCCCGAGCCGTACGTACGCGCCGCGCGCGCGAGGAGACCGGTCCGGGCACCGTGCCGGGGTCTCCGGGGGTTCACCAGCGGGCAGAGACTCGTCTCCCGCTTTCGCGCCACTTTAGTCCACGCTGTCCCCGGGTCAATCAACCGGCCTGCGCGTCGCGCACCGCGTCACAGCGGGAACCGGCTTTCGCGCCGATCCACCCGTTCGGCCCACCTTTGCCCTCCCTGTGGGTTAGCTCACAACACGCCGTGCTGACGTTCTTTGTCCCCTCCCACGGCAGGCCGGACCGCTGCCTGACCAGTAACGTCTTGGGTATGACGACTTCTGCAGCAGCGCCCACTGGATCCGAAGACGCCATAGCAGCCGGCGACACCGTGACCGACCGTCTCGTCGAGGCCAACCAGCGGTATGCCGAGGCGTTCACGGATCCCGGTATGGACGCCCGTCCGGTCCTGCACGTCGCCGTGGTCGCGTGCATGGACGCCCGCCTCGACCTGCACAAGGCCCTCGGCCTGCAGCTCGGTGACTGTCACACCATCCGCAACGCGGGCGGTGTGGTCACCGACGACGTCATCCGGTCCCTGACCATCAGCCAGCGCAAGCTGGGCACCCGCAGCGTCGTGCTCATCCATCACACCGGCTGTGGCCTGGAGGCCCTCACCGAGGACTTCCGCACCGAGCTGGAGATGGAGGTCGGGCAGCGGCCGGCGTGGGCGGTGGAGTCCTTCCGGGACGTGGACCAGGACGTGCGCCAGTCCATGCAGCGGGTGCGCACCTCGCCCTTCCTGCCGCACACCGACGACATACGCGGGTTCGTCTTCGACGTGCGCACCGGTCTGCTGCGCGAGGTCGACCCGGCCTGACCCCGGTGCACCGGCCGGCCGCCCCGGGACCCCGGGAAGCGTCCCGCCGGTCCGTGTCGAGAACACGGTCGGCGACGTCGTGGGGCCGACCTCGCGGGGGCAGTTGTCCACAGGCGAGTGACACGAATCGGTAACGGCGGCAAGAATGCGGGATGTGGCGTCACGCGGAACCTTTCCCGCGTGGTGCCCGTGTTTCGGGGTGGGCCGGTTTCGCATCGAGAGCGTCGGCCCGGAATGAACGGGCCGAGGAGGGCCGGGTGACGACCTATGACGATCGAGCGAGCCTCAACGATCTGACCGCCACGGTGGAACGGGTGCGCGGTTCGGTGGAGGGCGTGATCGAGGGCAAGCCCGAGGTCGTACGGCTCGCGCTGACCGTGCTGCTCGCCGAGGGCCACCTGCTGATCGAGGACGTCCCCGGAGTGGGCAAGACGATGCTCGCCAAGGCGCTGGCGCGGTCCATCGACTGCTCGGTGCGGCGCATCCAGTTCACGCCGGACCTGCTGCCCTCGGACATCACCGGCGTGTCGATCTGGGACCAGCAGCGCAGGGACTTCGAGTTCAAGCCGGGCGCCATCTTCGCGCAGATCGTGATCGGCGACGAGATCAACCGCGCCTCGCCCAAGACCCAGTCCGCGCTGCTGGAGTCCATGGAGGAACGGCAGGTCACCATCGACGGGCAGACGTACGAACTGCCCAGCCCCTTCATGGTGGTGGCCACCCAGAACCCGGTCGAGATGGAGGGCACCTACCCGCTGCCCGAGGCCCAGCGCGACCGCTTCATGGCCCGCGTCTCCGTCGGCTACCCCAGCGTCGAGGCCGAGTTGAAGATGCTGGACGTCCACGGCGGGGTCAGCCCACTGGAGGACCTCCAGCCGGTGGCGCACGCGCACGAGATCGTGAAGCTGGTCGAGGCGGTGCGCGGGGTGCACGTCGCCGAGCCGGTCCGGCGGTACGCGGTCGAACTGGTCGCCGCCACCCGCGCCCACCCGGACCTCAGACTCGGCGCCTCCCCGCGCGCGACCCTGCACCTGCTGCGCGCGGCGAAGGCTTCCGCGGCCCTCGCCGGGCGGGAGTACGCGCTGCCGGACGACGTCCAGGCACTCGCCGCCGCCGTCCTCGCCCACCGTCTGCTGCCCACCGCCCAGGCCCAGCTCAACCGCCGTACGGCCGAGCAGGTGGTGCTGGAGATCCTGCAGCGCACCCCGGTGCCCACGGCGGGCCGGCAGAGCGGCTACGGCGGCCTCGGCCAGGACATCCCGGCCTATCCCCAGCAGCCGCCGCGGAGTCTGTGATGAGCCCCGGGGGGGCCGGGCCGGCGGACGACGACCGGGAGGAGACGGGCGGCGTCCGGACGGCCCTGGCGGGTCTGACCACCCGCGGCCGGTCCTTCCTCGCGGCCGGCATCGCCGCCGTGATCTGCGCGTTCGTACTGGGCCAGAGCGATCTGCTGCGGGTCGGCCTGCTGCTCGCGGTGCTGCCCCTGATCTGCGCGGGCGTGCTCTACCGCACGCGCTACCAGGTGGCCGCCGACCGCCGGCTCGCCCCCGCGCGCGTCCCGGCCGGCAGCGAGGCCCGGGTCCACCTGCGCATGGACAACGTCTCCCGGCTGCCCACCGGTCTGCTGATGCTCCAGGACAGGGTGCCCTACGTCCTCGGACCGCGGCCCCGGTTCGTGCTGGACCGGGTGGAGGCGGGGGGCCGCCGTGAGGTGTCCTACCGGGTCCGCTCCGACCTGCGGGGCCGCTATCCGCTGGGCCCGCTCCAGCTGCGGCTGACGGACCCCTTCGGCATGTGCGAGCTGACCCGCTCCTTCTCGACGTACGACACCCTGACGGTCATCCCGCGCGTGGAGCCGCTGACCCCGGTCCGCTTCGGCGGCGAGGCCCAGGGGTACGGCGACGGGCGCCAGCGCGCGCTGGCCTTCGCGGGCGAGGACGACGTGATCCCGCGCGGCTACCGCTACGGCGACGATCTGCGCCGGGTGCACTGGCGGTCCACCGCCCGCTACGGCGAGCTGATGGTGCGCCGCGAGGAGCAGCCGCGGCGCTCCCGGTGCACCGTCCTGCTGGACACCCGGGGCGGCGCCCACGAGGGCGCGGGACCCGGCTCCGCCTTCGAGTGGGCCGTCTCCGGTGCCGCCTCGGTGCTGGTGCACATGCTGGAGCGCGGCTTCTCGGTACGGCTGCTGACCGACAGCGGCAGCGCGGTGCCCGGCGAGGGCGGCGACGGCTTCGCGGGCACCGGCCAGGAGACGGCGGACGCGGCCGGGCTGATGATGGACACCCTCGCGGTGATCGACTACTCCGACGGCACCGGACTGTCCCGCGCGTACGACGTGCTGCGCGGCGGCCACGAGGGGCTGCTGGTCGCCTTCCTGGGCGATCTGGACGAGGAGCAGGCCACGACGGTCGCCAAGATGAGCCGGCGCAGCGGGGGTGCCGTCGCCTTCGTACTGGACCCGGACACCTGGACGCGGGAGCCGACCGACGTGCCCCGCCCGGGCGACCGGCACGCGCAGCGGCTGCGCCTGCTGCGTGAGGCGGGCTGGACGGCGCTGAGCGTGCCGCACGGCGCCTCACTGGACGAGCTGTGGCGGCAGGCGGACCGGGAACGCTCCGCAGCGGCCCCGCTGAGCGGGGAGGCACTGGGATGAGCGGGCGGGCACGACTGGCACTGTGCGCGGCGGCGGCCACGCTGATGACCTGCTCCGCGCTGCTGCCGCTGGTCGCCGAGCCGATCTGGCTGCTGCAACTGGTCCCCCTGCTGGCCGTGCAGACCGGGGTGGGCGCGGCGGCCCGGCGGGTGCCGCTGGGCCGGCCGCTGACGGTGGCGGCGCAGGTCCTGGTCACCCTGGTGCTGCTGACCCTGGTGTTCGCCCGGCAGCACGCGGTCGCCGGACTGATCCCCGGCCCGGACACCTTCCGGTACTTCGCCCGACTGCTCAGCCAGGGCGCGGACGACGTCAGCCAGTACGCGATACCGGCGCCGGTCACCGACGGCATCAAGCTGATGCT
Organism: Streptomyces sp. NPDC042638; assembly: GCF_040647235.1. Classification (NCBI taxonomy): domain Bacteria; kingdom Bacillati; phylum Actinomycetota; class Actinomycetes; order Kitasatosporales; family Streptomycetaceae; genus Streptomyces; species Streptomyces sp. NPDC042638. Next base: position 2,162 of record NZ_JBEZBT010000002.1, on the reverse strand, counting down.
GATCGGCGGCGCGCTGCTGATCGGACTGCTGGTGGACGTGCTCGCGGTGACCGTGCGCAGTGCGGCCCCGGCCGGGCTGCCGCTGCTCGCGCTGTACTCGGTGGCCGCGGGCCTGTCCGACGGCGGCGCCGAGTGGCTGTGGTTCCTGGTGGCGGCGGCCGGCTATCTGATGCTGCTGCTCGCGGAGAGCCGGGAGCGGCTCGCCCAGTGGGGCCGGGTCTTCGGCGGCGTGCCCCGCGGGCCGGGCGCCCCCGAGCCCGGCGCCGAGGCGCCGGTGCGCACCGGCCGCCGGATCGGCGCGGTCGCGCTCGGCGTGGCCCTGGTGGTGCCGCTCGCCCTGCCCGCGATGCACGGCGGCCTGCTGGACGCCGCCGGCACCGGAGTGGGGGCGGGCAACGGCCACGGCACGATCTCGACGGTCAACCCGCTGGTGTCGCTGCGCGACAACCTGAACACGAACGACGACCGCGTGGTGCTGTCCCTGCGCACCACCACGGACGACATCTCGGACCTGTATCTGCGGATCGTCTCCCTGGACGACTTCGACGGCACCACCTGGACGCCGGCCCAACGGCACGTCGTGGGTGTGCCGGACAGGCTGCCCACGCCCACGGGCCTCGGGGCGGACGTCCGGCGCGGCGAGGTGCGCACGACCGTCACGGCGGCGGACACGTACGCCCAGAACTGGCTGCCGATGCCCTACCCGCCGAGCGACGTGAAGGTCAGCGGCCGGTGGCGGTACGAGCCCGTCGGGATGACCCTGCTCGGCGACCACGGCCAGACCACGCGCGGCGAGACCTACCAGGTGACCAGCCTGGACGTGCAGCCGACCGCGGAGCAGCTGGCCTCCGCGCCGCAGCCGCCGGCCGCCCTGCGCAGCGAGTACACCAAGGTGCCCTCCTCACTGCCCAGGGTGGTGGCCCGCACGGCCAGGGAGATCACCGCGGGCGCGAACAGCCACTACGAGGAAGCCGTCCGGCTCCAGGACTACTTCGCCGTCTCCGGTGGCTTCCAGTACGACACCTCGGTGAAGGTGGGCCGCGGTCCCGAGGCCATCGCGAACTTCCTGAAGGCGAAGGAGGGCTTCTGCGTCCACTTCTCCTTCGCGATGGCGGCGATGGCCCGCACGCTCGGCATCCCGGCGCGGGTCGCGGTGGGCTTCGCCCCCGGCACCCCGCAGACCGACGGCACGATCGCGGTGAACCAGAAGGACGCGCACGCCTGGCCCGAGCTGTACTTCGAGGGCGTGGGCTGGACCCGCTTCGAGCCGACGCCCACCCGCGGCACCACCCCGTCCTACACCCAGTCGGACACGCCCGGCACCTCGCTGCCGGACGAGGCGCTGCCGTCCAGGGGCGCGTCCTCGGCGCCCTCGGCCGCGGCCTCGCCGAGCGAGAGCTGCGCCGGTGGACCGCGCGAGCTGCGGGTCTGCGACAGCCCGTCCGCGGCGGCGGTCCCGCACCAGGACCACGGGGGCACGGACGGCTGGTGGTGGCTGCTGACCGGGCTGGGCGCGCTGTTGGTCCTGGCGGTTCCCCTGGCGCCGATGCTGTGGCGCGGGCGGGTGCGCGCGCTGCGGCTGGGCGCGCACGCCCGGACCGCGGACGGGGCGTCGGCACACGCGCTGGCCGCCTGGCAGGAGCTGACGGACAGCGCCTGGGACCACGGCATTGCGCCGGACGACTCGCTGACCCCGCGCAAGGCCGCCGAACGGATCGTCCGGCTCGGGCGGCTGGCTCCGGAGTCCGGGGCCGCCGTGCACCGGGTGGCGGACGCGGTGGAGCAGGTGCTGTTCGCGCCCCGGCCGCGTCCGGCGGCGGGGACGGCGCAGGACGTGCGCCGGGCGGTCGAGGGACTGCGGGCCCCGGTGAGCGCCGGGACCCGGCTGCGGGCGCTGCTGCTGCCCCGCTCCTCGGTCCGGGTGCTGTGGGCGGTGTCGGCCCGCTGGTCGGCGCTGCGGGCCAGGGCCGCGGCGGCCCGTCCGAGGCTGCGCCGGCCGTCCGGGCAGCGGGGCTGAGCACACACCGGCGGCGGGACCGGGCGCACGCGTGAGGGGCGGGCCCCCGGGGGGGGGGCCGGCCCACACCAGGGTGGGGGGGCGGGAGCGGGTGTGCCCCCGGGGCGGGCGGGGGGCCGGCGGGGCCGCGGCGGGGGGGGGAGTG